>PXQZ01000044.1:832-7246 GCA_003021755.1 Halobacteriales archaeon QH_8_67_36
GCCGACCCCGGCGCGAAACCGGGACAGGACGCGGAGATGTACGCGCTCGAAGCGGTCGCCGATGATCGCCTCGACGAGGCCGACGACGACGCCCTCTCGCAACTGGAACGGCGCGGCCTCCTCGACGTTCGCACGGAGACCCTCCGCTCGGTCCGGCTGACCGACGAGGGCATCAACGCCCTGATGGCCGGCGTCGAGGCCGCCGAAACCGTCGACCAGCTCACCGCCGAACTGCTCACCAGCGGCGAGTGGGCGGACGTGGAGTTCACCGAGTACAACGTCGAGGCCGACGCCGAGGACGTGAGCCACGGCACGGAACACATCCTGCGCCAGACCGCAAACCGGGTCAAGGACACCCTCGTGGGGATGGGCTTCCGGGAGATGGAGGGGCCCCACGTCGACGCGCAGTTCTGGATAAACGACTGCCTGTTCATGCCCCAGGACCACCCCGCACGCACCCACTGGGACCAGTTCGCGCTCGAACGGCCCGAGGAAATCGGGGACCTGCCAGAGGACCTCGTGTCCCGCGTCCGCTCGGCCCACAAGGAGGGCGTCGGCCCCGACGGCGAGGGGTACCACTCGCCCTGGGCGGAGGACGTGGCCCGCGGGCTGGACCTGCGCGGCCACACCACGTCGCTGTCGATGCGGTACCTCTCGGGCCACGAAACCGGCGAGCTCGAACCGCCGAAACGGTTCTTTAGCGTCGAGAAGGTGTATCGGAACGACACGCTTGACCCGACGCACCTGCTGGAGTTCTTCCAGATAGAGGGGTGGGTGATGGCCGAGGACCTCTCCGTCCGTGACCTGATGGGCACCTTCACGGAGTTTTACGAGCAGTTCGGCATCACCGACCTGGAGTTCAAGCCCCATTACAACCCCTACACGGAACCGAGCTTCGAGCTGTTCGGGACCCACCCCGAGACCGGCGAGGTCGTCGAGGTCGGCAACTCCGGCATCTTCCGCGAGGAGGTACTCTCGCCGCTGGGCGTCGACTGTGACGTGATGGCGTGGGGGCTCTCGCTGGAGCGACTGCTCATGTTGATGTACGGCTTCGAGGACATCCGCGACGTCCACGGGACGCTGTGTGACCTCGAACTGCTGCGGACCACGGAGGTGCTTCACTGATGCCAGTCGTCGACGTCGACCCCGACGAGCTTCGCTATCTGACCGGCCGCGACGAGAAGGATGACGACGAACTCAGGTCCGACCTGTTCGATCTCGGGCTGGAGTTCGAGGGCTGGACCGAGGACGACGAGTTCCAACTGGAGTTCGCGCCCGACCGGCTCGACCGCCTCTCAGTCGAGGGGGTCGCCCGCTCGTTGCGCTACCACTACGGCGACGACCGGGGCGTCTACGTCCCGAACACGAACGGCGCCGAGTGGACGATTCGCGTCGAGGACCAGCCCCCCGAGCGACCCTACGTCACCGGTGCCGTCGTCCGCGGGCTGGACATGAGCGACGGCGCGTTGGAGTCCCTGATTCAGGTCCAGGAGAAACTCCACGCGACGATGGGGCGCAAGCGCGCCAAGGGCGCCATCGGCGTCCACGACCTGACGATGCTGAAAGGGACCGACCTCCGGCCGTCCGACACCCAATCGAGTGGTCTGGACCTTTCGGCCGGACAGGGGCCGACTGACGCCGAGGAACCCCGGGACGAGATGGCCGGCGACGCCTCCGTCGAACCTGTCGGCGGCAACGCGATTACGTACACCGGCGTCGCCACGGACGGGGACACGTTCGTCCCGCTGGACAGCGACGCCGAGATGACGCCGGGCGAGGTCATCGGGAGCCACGACACCGGCCAGAAATACGGCGACCTCGTCGCTGACTTCGACCGGGTGCCCGCCATCTACGACGCCATCGGGCTGTTCTCGTTCCCGCCGGTCATCAACGGCCGCCGGACCGAGGTCAGCGAGGACTCCCGCGACCTGTTCATCGAGATGACCGGCACCGATCAGTGGACTATCGACCACATGTGTTCGATTGTCTGCTACGCGCTGGAGGCCCGCGGCGGCACCATCGAGCGCGTGAACGTCGAGTACGCCGACGACGGCCCCGGCGAGTACGCCGGCCGCACGCTGGAACGGCCGGACTTCGAAACGCGGACGAAGACCGTTACACAGGACCGCATCGAGTCCCTGCTCGGCGTCGAACTGGAGCCCGAGGAGATCATCGACTACGCGGAGCGCGCCGGACTGGACGCCACCCGGGTCGTGACCGACGGCGGGGTCGCCTTCGAGGTCGAGATTCCGCCCTACCGGGTCGACGTCATCCACCCGCTGGATGTCGTCGACGACATCGGCCGAGCGCTCGGGTTCAACAGCCTCGAACCGACGTATCCGGACGTCTCGACCGTCGGCGGCCGCAACGACCGCTCCGTGCTGGAGGACGCCGTACGGGACACGCTCGTCGGACTGGGTTTCGAGGACCTGCTGAACTTCCACATGACCAACGAAGTGGAGAACTTCGATAGAATGAACCTGTCCCGTCCGGGCGATGCGGACGCCGACGACTCGCCCGTCGGCCTCGCGGACCCGGTCACCATCCAGGAGCCCTACAGCGAGGACTACACCGTCGTTCGGACGTGGGCGCTCCCCTCGCTCATGATGGTGCTTGAGAACAACACGCATCGCCGCTACCCGCAGGACCTCGCGGAAATCGGGCTCGTCGCCGGGCTCGACGACGGTCGGAACACCGGCGTCAGCGAACACCGCACCGTCGCCGGCGCGCTCGCCCGCACCGACGCCTCCTACGAGGACGCGAAAGCCCGCCTGCAGGCCATCGCCGAGGCCTTCGGGAAAGACCTGGCGACGCCCGCGACTGACCACCCGTCGTTTATCGGCGGCCGCGCGGCCGACATCGTGCTGGACGGGGCGACGGTCGGCGTCGTCGGCGAGGTCCACCCGACGGTGCTCGTGGCACACGACCTGGAGCTGCCGGTGGCGGCCTTCGAGTTCCGGCTGGACGCGCTGGAGTGACTGAGCGATGCGTGGTCGCTTGCGACCGCAGTGCGAACGGCGGGGGAGCAAGCGCTTTTTCGCCCACGTTTTTCGACGAGTGGTTGGCGAACAGCGTGAGCCAACCCGAGGCAGAAAAAGGTGGTAGCAACACGATCTTGAGCTGCCGGTGGCGGCTTTCGAGTTCCGGCTGGACGCGCTGGAGTAGACGGCCGGCCAGCTCCGGAGTCGCCGTAACCTCGCGGTAACCGGCTTACCGGTCCGTTACGGGTTACTTTTCGGTCATTGTCACGTACTACTACACAGAGGGGCGATGACTGCTACCGAGAGACGCTCCGACTGTGGCGACCCGGACCGCTACGGACATCCGGCCTGTGAGACGTATCCGTGGTTCGAACTGGACTGGGTGGTCGACGACCCCGATGCCCCCTCGGTACTCACCATCGTGCCGGGGACGGGAGACAGTCCGACAGCGTGGCTGTCCGCGGACATCCGGGCCGCGATGCCGATAGCAGAGTGTCGCTAGAGGTCCACGCCAACGGCGTCCTCGACGCTGTCGAAGCCGTCCCGCTCCAGTAGCTCCAGCAGCCCCTCGTTGCTGTCGCGGGCGAGCGACGGTCCCTCGTAGACCAGCCCGGTGTAGAGCTGAACGAGCGAGGCGCCGGCCCGTATCTTCCGGTATGCCCCCTCGGCCGAGGAGACGCCGCCGACGCCGATGACGGGGACGTCGACGCGCTCGGCGACGAACCGGACCATCCGTGTCGCCCTGTCCTCTATGGGCTTGCCGGAGAGCCCGCCCGCCTCGCTGGCGTTCGGCGACCGGAGCCCTTCGGGACGGTCGGTCGTCGTGTTCGTGGCGACCACGCCGTCGAGGTCGAGTTCGGTCACCAACTCCAGCGTGTCCTCGACGGCGGGGTCGGGGAGATCAGGCGAGAGTTTGACCAGCAAGGGGCTCGCGCCGGCGTCCCGGAGCTCCTCGAAGATGGCCGTCAACGCCGCCCGGTTCTGGAGCTCCTCGAACCCCTGTGAGTTGGGGCAGGAGACGTTGACGACGAAGAAGTCGCCGCCCTCGGCGACCTGCTCGTACGTCTCGCGGTAGTCCGCCGGCGCCGCGTCGGTGCCGACGTGCTCGCTCTTGGCGATGTTGACGCCTACCGGGAACGGCACATCGGTCGCCGCCAGCCGTTCGCCGACGGCCGCCGCACCCTCGTTGTTCAGCCCCATCCGGTTGATGAGGCCACCGTCCTCGCGCAGGCGGAACATCCGCGGCCGCGCGTTGCCCGTCTGCGGTTCGGCCGTGACGCCGCCGACCTCGACGAAGCCAAAGCCCATCGACGCCAGCGCGTTCGGTATCGTCGCGTTCTTGTCGAAGCCGGCGGCGACGCCGACGGGGTTGTCGAACGACTGGCCAAAGGCCGAGACGGCCAGCCGGTCGTCCGAGACGGTGTAGCGCCGGGCCATCGCGGTCGTTACCGGCGTTCCCTGTGCGGTCTCCAGTAGTCCGTGGACGGCGCTGTGGGCCGTCTCAGCGGGCAACGAGAACAGTACCGGTTTGGCGATATCGTAGAGCCTCATTGGGGGCTTCGAATCGTTCCCCGGCTGCTGCGGGGGGGTAGCGACAGCACGTCAGAAATCGTGTTCGACCTCTTCGGGGTCGGCGTCTTGAATGATGATCTTGTTGTCACGCACCCGAACGAACACCTCGTCGCCGATCTCCATGCCGGCGACGGCGAGTTCGTCTTCGTGGATGTTGATATGTACGTTGTGGTACTCGCCGTTCTCATCCTTGGCGCCACTCGGGCTGAGCTTCTTCTTTCGCACCATCGCGCTATCCTACTCCGTGCATCGCCGTAGGATACACTTAAGTCTACCGTGCGGCGGATCCCCGCTGCCGACTGCGCACGCGGTTTCAGGGGGGCGATTTTCGCCGAATCGCGGTCGGATACCGGGCCTCTCGCCTTCTGATATATAAATGCACCCCCGGAGAACGGCCGATTCGGGGAGTATATTTATGTTGTGCCATGTTTTGAATTGACATGGAGCGGAGAAAACCATGGCACGCGACAGCGACAAGCGCAACTTTGCGCTCCGTGAGGATGGTGACGAATCGAGCGTCTTCTCAGGCGGCACACCCCGGCAGGCTGCGTTGAAGGCCGCCCGGCGGCTCGAGCCGGCCGAGAGCGAAGACGAGGCCAAAGAGCAGGAGATTCGGCTCCGGGAGAAGGGAACCCACAAAGTCCACATCTACGAGGCGTGGGCCTGGGTCGAAACGGCGCCCGACGACAAGCCGGACTGGATGCCGGGCGACATCACGAAGGGGAACGTCTCGAAAGAGGGTGTCGAACACCTCGACGGCATCTAGTCCTCCGGCACGGACTTTTTACCGGTGAGCACGTTCGCCAGCGACGGCCGTCTCCACTTGTGCGTGTGAGCGCGCGCACGCCAAGTGTTGCTCTGAATTGTAATACAGGTGCACCAATGTAGTTCCAGCCGGTCCAGGGCGTGTGTCAGTTACCGTGTTCCTGTCTCCCGTGTGAGAATCACTGCCCCATGTAATCGTCCGCCGTAGCGCCCCCGGTCCGACGAGGTTAAGTGTGGACCTCCCGTCGGCTCTGACGCGAACGAGGCCGGGGGCGATGTCTCCCCGGTCGGGTCTCGTTCCAACCGATGCCCTTAAGTGTGACAGGGTGTTCGAACCGAGTGCAAAGGCCGTTTGCGTCGTGTGATTCGACGCGAGCAAACTCCGATGCCCTTAAGTGTAACAGGGCACTCGGGTTGAACGCGAACGAGGCCTGGTCGGGGCCGACAGGACCCGGCCACCATACCGCGGCGACGCCGGGTCGCCATCGGAACTCGAAGCCTTTAAGATGGCTTCGGAACAACATACAGGTCCGAAGAAATGAGGATTCCACCCCTGCGGTCCGCCGTCAAGATGGGATCTGATGTGAGCCCTGATAGTTCGGTGACACTCGGTCGGCGAGTGTCTTCGAACACCCTTCGATAGCGACCACACTCCGTCTGGAGTGTGACCCGCCTAACCCCCCGGCCTCGTGCCGGGACACATTCCGGTTGATCCTGCCGGAGGTCATTGCTATTGGAGTCCGATTTAGCCATGCTAGTCGCGCGGGTTTGGACCCGCGGCACATAGCTCAGTAACACGTGGCCAAACTACCCTATGGACAGGGACAACCTCGGGAAACTGAGGCTAATCCCTGATACCACTCTCCCGCTGGAGTGCCGAGAGTGGGAAACGCCCCGGCGCTATAGGATGTGGCTGCGGCCGATTAGGTAGATGGTGGGGTAACGGCCCACCATGCCAATAATCGGTACAGGTTGTGAGAGCAAGAGCCTGGAGACGGTATCTGAGACAAGATACCGGGCCCTACGGGGCGCAGCAGGCGCGAAACCTTTACACTGCACGACAGTGCGATAGGGGGACTCCGAGTGCGAGGGCATA
>PXQZ01000047.1 GCA_003021755.1 Halobacteriales archaeon QH_8_67_36
TCGGCGTTCAACCCCTCCGGCATCCGTGCCGGCACCCCCGCGCTGACGACGCGTGGCTTCGACGAGGAAGCATGTCGCGAGGTCGCCGACCTCATCTACGAGGTCGTCGAGGCACCCCACGACGACGACGTGGTCGCCGAGGTCAGTGAACGCGTCGACGAACTCGCCGACGAGCACCCGCTGTACGAGTAACGGTCCGGAACCGACTACCGCTATCGACTCCCCTCCGAGACGTTCCGAAGGGGTCGAACGTCTCTGTCTCTCCCTTTCTTTTCGGCCACTTGGGAGGATTTGCACTGTCCGCACATAGATGTCGCGGGCGTACCGTGGTTCGACAGGCCTACTTTTTTCGCCCAGCAATAGCGTGAATATAGACAGGCCTCGACGCGACGCTGCTGCTTGTCACGATGCCCCTTTCCGTGTGGGTCGCCCTCGTTTACGACTCGTTCCCGACGCCTTGCTCGTCCTGTTCGTCTACGTGGGCTATGGCATCGCCTGCGACCGAGAGCATCCACTGCTCTGGCATCTCTTCCTCCTGTTGATGCGCTGGCAGTGCTCTTCCACGTCGTCAGCGCCACGTGGGGCCTGCTCGGCCTGGTCGTGTTTACTTTAGCAGCAACGGACCCAGAGAGCCAGAAAGCCCCCGCGTTCTCAGCTCCCGCGGCTCGCTGCGCTCGCGCGGCGTGCTTGCGTCGTCCTCAGAAATCGAAGATTTCTGATGGGCTACGGTAGAGCTTTGCTCTACCGAACGCCGGGGTTCGCTGAGAACGCGGCCCCTTTCAGCCGCTTCGCTCTCTCGAACCACCCCCGAGTGTCGCAGGCCGGGGCTTTCTGGCTGTTCGCCGTCGCTGTCGCTTAACTAAACACTGCCGCTCGGCCCCATCGCGGAGTTCGAGGTTACGGAGACGGTTACGCCGACACGGTAAGGAAGTCAGCGAGGGAGTGGACGACGGAGACCTCACCGCGCACGAGGGCACCGGCCGGCTGGTCCGTCGCTCCTCGACCGCGTACGACCCCTGTCTGTTCGACGAGTGGACGGCGACAGCCCGGGCTTGCGGTCGTGGCCGCCCGCGAGCTCACCTCCCGCGGAGATGCCGACCGGTGAACTTCGCTATCGGGTCGCCCGTGTCGTCCATCCACTCGGCGAGTCGGTCCCGGAGCCGCGAGCGAACGTCGCTGTAGTCGGAGTGGGAGATGAGGTTCCGTAACTCGTGGGGGTCCGACCGGAGGTCGTACAGTTCGTCGATGTCGGGCGCGTTGAAGACGTACTTGTACCGCTTGGTCCGGACCATCCGCTGGGAGTACAGCCCCATCTCGTCGCCGTGGTACTCGCCGAAGACGGCCTCGCGCTCGTTACGGTCCGTCTCGTCCCGGAGCGCGGGCCACAGACTTTGGGCGTCGATGTCGTCTGGGACCGGCACGTCGGCCGCTTCGAGGAACGTCGGCATCAGGTCCATGAGCGAGACGAGGTCGTCACAGACCCGTCCCGACCCGGCGACACCCGGCCCACGGACGACCAGCGGGATGCGGTAGGTGTCGTCGTACATCAGCGGCCCCTTGTTCCACTGGCGGTGGCCGCCGGTGAAGTCGCCGTGGTCCGAGGCGTGGACGACGAGCGTGTTCTCGGCGACGCCCAGTTCGTCCAGTTTCGCCAGAACGCGGCCTATCTGGTCGTCGATGTGGTGCATGAACCCCATGTACAGCCCTCGCAGGCGCCTCCAGTCCTCCCGGTCGAGGCCCTCGACGCCGCGGTAGTCGCGGTAGTTCGCCTGGACCTGCGGCTTGCCGTCGAAGGTCTCGGCGTCGGAGGGCCAGGGAGCGATGTCGTCGGGGTCGTACATCGAGGCGTACGGCTCCGGAACCAGATACGGGTGGTGTGGCCCCTGGAAGTCCACCCGGTGAAAGAACGGCTCGTCCCCGCTTGCCAGTCCCTCCAGCCGTCCGAGCGTCAGTTCGGCGTTGAACGCGGAGCGGGTCGCCTCGGGCGGTATCGGCAGCGTGCCGCCCAGCAGGTCCCGGGAGTCGGCAAAGTCCGCGTACACCGGGTCGCGGGGCGCTATCGTATCCGGGTCGATTCCGTGTTCGCGCTGGTAGTCGTCCAGCCCGGAGGCCAGATGGGCGTCGTGGTGGGCGTCGCTCCCACCGACGTAGTCGAAGCCGAAGTCCTCGGGCGTCCCCGTTCGCCCGACGTGCCACTTGCCGACGTAGGCGTTCCGGTAGCCCGCGTCCCCGAGCGCCCGCCCGAACGTCGGGACGGTGTCGGCGAGGTCGGTCCGGACGGCGTCGGGTTCGTGGACGTTGTTGAGTATTCCGTGGTTGTGGGGGTAGCGCCCGGTCAGCAGCGACGCCCGGGCGCTGCTGCAGATGCTGATGGGTGTGAAGGCGTGGCTAAAGCGAACGCCGTCGGCCGCCAGCCCGTCTATCGCCTCGGTCTCGACGGGCGGGCCATCGGACCCGAGCAGGTCGTGGCGCTCCTGGTCGGTCAGCACCAGGAGGACGTTCGGTCGCCCGGCGCTCATCAGAGGTAGCCGAGGTCCGCGAGGCGGTCTTCGGTCGTGTCGGAGACGTCGACGCTGCCGTCCGCGTCTGCCTCGTCGAAACTCCCCAGCCACTCGTCAAGCGAGGCAGCGAGTTCGGCCGTCTTCCGGGGGTTCACAGCCGAGATGTCGTGGCGTTCGCCCGGATCATCGCGGAGGTCGTACAGCCACTCGTTGCCGTCCGAGGCACGGACGAACTTGTAACCGTTCGTCCGGACGGCCCGGAGCGTGCGCTGGTAGTCGTACAGCCGCTCGGGGACGTGGTCGAACTTCTCTTCCAGTACGTCGATGGGCGGCCGCGGGCGCACGTACTCGGCGATGACCTGCGAGCGCGGCGGGTCGCCCACTCCCGGGTGGAACGACTCCGTCTGGAACCCCTCGTACAGCGCCGGCGCGTCGATGCCGGCCGCATCGAGCAGCGTCGGCGCGAGGTCGGCCGTCTGGACCAGTCGGTCGCTCCGAACCTGCCTCTCGGTAAACTCGCCACCGTGAACCACGAGCGGGACGTGCAGGACGGTGTCGTAGAGGCTGTACTGGTGGCCCAGAAAGCCGTGTTCGCCGATGTTCTCGCCGTGGTCGCTCATCGCGACGAAGACGGTGTCCTCCCACTCCCCCGAAGCCTCCAGGGCAGCCCGAAGCCGGCCGAGCTGGGCGTCCAGATACGCGATTTCGGCCCTGTACAGCGAACGAACCACGTCCCACTCCTCGTCGGTGTAGTCGAACAGCCCCACGTCGAACTCGCGGGGGTCCTGTCGCAGCGCCATCGCGCGGTCGTAGCTCCACCCCTCGGGGAGGTACTCGCGGGCGTAAGCGGGCGGCGGGCGGTACTCTAGATGAGGCTCGATACAGTTGGCGAATAGGAAAAACGGGGCCTCCGAGTCGCGCCCGTCCAGCCACTCGGCAATCCAGTCGACCGTCGCCGCGGCGCCGTCGTCGGGCTCGTTCGTCCTCGACAGCAGCCGGCGGAGGCGCTCGAACGTCGGTCCGCCGAGGCGGCTCCGCCGGACGGCGTTGGTCGCCCGGTGGCCCCAGGAGCCGGCGCCGCTCCAGGCGTCGGTCCGCTCGGAGTCGTCGCGGAACGCCCCGAAGCCGTCGACGACGCCGAACTCGTCGGTTATCCAGACGTTGTTGGAGACGCCGGCCGTGTCGTAGCCGGCGTCGGCGAAGGCGTCGACGATGGTGGGGAGCGACCCGTCGAAGCGGGTGTGGTCGGCGTGGGCCCCGTGTTTCGACGGATACGTCCCGGTGAACAGCGAGACGTGCGACGGCAGCGTCCACGGCGCCGTAGCGAAGGCGCTGGTGTACTCGGCGCCAGCGTCGGCCAGGGCGGCGAGGTTCGGTGTCAGTTCGGGGTCCGCGGGCACCGTCTCGGCGGCCCGCATCGTATCCATCACGAACAGGACGATATTGGGAGCGTCGCGGGGCGATGTGGCGGTCATACGTAATCACCTATCAATGACAGCGAGCCAATATCTTCGGACACAGTCGGGTTGTGTCAGTCGTTCTATTCGATCCTGGGGCCTGCAGCTGCCGGGTGGTCATGAGTTCCGGACAGCAAACCGACAGCAAGCTTCGGTGTGACTGCCTCACCACTGGCGTTCGTCTTTGTTTCCAGACGGTGAACTCCGCGTACGAAGACACCGACCAGACGGACTCTCATCGGCAGCGGGATAGTCCCGCTATCGTCGCTGGCGGGTTGTCCGGCGCTCAGGACGGCGGCAGTCGAAACGGGCGACTGCCCGCGCTCGTCACCGTGGTGACGAGCGACGACCCCGCGAGCGAGACGTGCGTCTCGATGACACAGTCCGACTGCGAGGAGGTCGGCATCGAGGCGTTGGACGTCGGAACCGACCCCGACGCCGACACGGAGAAGGGTGCAACTGGTCGGTGACATCGATTTCGAGAGTACGACAGAGCGGGCCGGTGCCATCACGCTAGTCCCCGGCGGCGTCGGTCCGATGACACGCGCGAGGTTGCCGGTCAAAGCGACGAGACTGCACCACGACCTCGACGTGAACCTGCCCTAATACCGGGCCTGCAGCCGCAGGCGGGACACTGGGAAGTCCTCTCTCCGTATGTTAACCATGAGCGAACCGGACCACGTCGAAGGCGTCTATTTCACGCGGATCAACCCTGTCCTCGCCGATGTCTCGTACCCCATCACTGCCGACGAGTTGATCGACCGATACGGCGACCGGGAACTCGAACGGACCAACGCCGACCCGATATCCGTCACGGCGCTGTTCGAGCCGATGGGCAACGCCACCTTCGACTCCCCGGACGCCGTCCGACAGATGCTCCTCTCCCAGATGCCCCGTGACAGCGAGGGCCGGACGAACTACTCGGACCGCGGCGGCTCCCACCCCGTCCAAACGGAGGCCGCCGAGGCGGCCGCAGCACAGACGGCGGCCGACCTGGAGGACGGTGCGGCCACCAACCACGACCGTACGGAGCAGTAGGCGCTACGTCCGGTCCCGCTCCAGCCCGGAGAGCCAGTTGTCGGCCGTGACGGCCGCGTTCTCGTCGCCGTCGATGTACCGACCCAGGTCGCGAGCGGCGTGCATGAGCCGGTTCGTGTCGGCGGGGTCGACGTCGCCGTCCAGCGCCTCGACGCGCTTGCGGTGGTCGCGGATACGCCCCGAGAGACGTCGGGCGTGGCCGTCGGGGTTATCGTTGAGGTAGGCCCGAACGTCACGCTGGTAGCTGTCGACGGCGCCGGCCATCGCCAGTCCGAACTCGGCGCGGAACGCGTCGGGAACGGCCTCGTGGCCGGGACGCTCGCCCCGGTCGGCGCCGGCGAGCAGGTCCAGCACGTAGAGCTCCGCCGCATCGGACGGGCGAGCCCGTCGGGCGAACGCGCCGGCGACGGCGGCGAGTTCGACGGCCGCGACGTACGTCCCGTCGAGGGGTTTCAGCCGGCCGGTGTCGATGAACCCCCGTTTGCGGGTGTACTCCCGGCAGGCCTCGGCGACATCCGCGGCCAGTTCGTCGGTCGGCACCTCGTCCACCCGGTTGCGCAGCGGCGTCAGGTCCAGTTCGACCGGCGTGTCGGTGTGTTCGGTCGGGTCGTCGACGCCGACGCTGTGGAGGCTCCCACACTCCGGACAGGCGACGCTCCCGGTGTCGTAGTAGGCCCACCGGGTGCCACAGGACTTGCACTCGCGGTCCCCGCGGATTTTCATACTCGCTCTCGGATCGCCGGCCTCATGTTTGTTCCGCGGTCGGTGTCCGCCCGTACTCCCAGCGGCGCCCGATGCGGTCGGCGACGTCGGGGTTCTCGTCGCGCAGCGTCGCCACATCGGTTTCCCCGTCGACGTTGATGACGTGGACTTTCCCGCGCCGGTCCGAGTAGACGTCTTGGAAGTCATACACCGCACCGACGACGGTCACGTCCTCGGGGACGTCCTCGCTCCCGACCAGGCGGCTGACCTGGTGGTCGACGTTGTACTCGACGAGGTGGTTGATGGCCGCCACGTCCGAGAGGTCCTCCGGGAGGACCGAGAGGGCCTCCTCGAGGTGGGGTTTCAGCTGTTCCAGGCAGTATTTCACCCCCCGTGGCTGGATGACGTCCTCGGTGAGATACTGGAACGCGGTCGTGACGGCGCCACAACCGGTGTGGCCGACGACGACGGCGACCTCGGTGTCGGTGTTCCAGAGCGGGAACATCACGTCCCCGGAGACGAGATGGCCCATGCTCGTGGGCTGGGTGACCCGGTTTCCGATGTTCCCGACGGTGAATATCTCCCCGGGAACGTCGTTGCCCCACATGTCGTTCTGCAGGACCCGGGAGTCCGAACAGCAGATGGTGACCGCGTCCGGGAACTGGGTGTTCTGGATGTCGTCGAAGCGCGCGTCGTCTATCTCCGCGTGTTCGGCGTTTCGCGCCAACATCTCGACGACGGTCTCGTGCATGGAACAGCTGAGACGCGCCACGATTATATCCCTTCGTGACGTTTCCCTGCCATCGGCGCTACTGGGACCGAAACCGGGAGACGACGGGCGCCAGCTCCGCGGTCACGGCCCGGCGCTTCAACAGCAGGAACCCGGCGAAGATACAGCAGAAGCCGACGACGTTCAGCGCGCCGAGGCGTTCACCGAGGACGAGCCATCCGGCGAGGGCGGCGACGACGGGGACGGCGTAGCTGACCAGGTTTATCTCGATGGCCCCGACTCGGCCGAGCAGGTCGAAGTAGACGACATAGCCCAGTGCGCTTGCGAACACGGCCAGATACAGCACCGCGGCCACCGCACCGGGGGTGATGTCCACGCCCGCTAGCGACTCACCGGCCACTCCCGCGCTGATGGCGTGCAGCAGGGCAGCGCCGAGCGCGGTCGCCCACGCGACCATCCCCTCCGAAGAGATGTCGCCGTCGAGCCGCTGGACCAGGACGCTCCCCAGGGCCACCGAGGCCGCGGCGAGCACCACGAACGCTGACGGGAGTACCGACCCGCCGAACAGGGACTCCGGCGTCGGCCGGGCCACGAGTACGACACCGAAGAAACCGACCGTCAGCCCGACCAGTCCCAGCGGCGTCAGCCGTTCCGAGGGAACAAAGAGCCGTGCGAACGCTGTCGAGAGGACGGGGCTCACGCCGATGAGAATCGCCGCGACGCCGCTCGTGACTCCCTGCTGGCCGACGAAGAGGAAGGCGTTGTACAGGGCGATGATGAGCGTCCCCTCGACGACAAGCGTGAGCCAGTCCGCACGGCTCCGGGGGAGCCAGTACTCGCTCGTCAGTGCCGCGTAGCCAAGCATCAGCACGGCCGCCACGTCGTAGCGGACCGCGGCGAAAAACACCGGCGGCAACGCCGCCAGCCCGGCCTTGATGGCCACGAACGCGGTTCCCCAGACGACGGCGAGGACGACGAACAGCGCGGCCGCACGGCGCTCGCTCATGCCGGTATCTCCGTGCGGTGCCGGATAACAGTTCCCAGTCCGGGGCGTGCGAAGACGATGACGCCGGCAGCGACCACCGACGGCGGGCTGGCGACGAACACCGTTATCGCCGCGGTCAGCCCGGTTTCCGTGCTGCCGAGCCCGCCGGCGTTGCCCGTCGGAAGCACCTGTTTGCCGAAGGTGCCCGAGAGGTAACCAGGCTGGATGCGGTGTCCGGGGAGCGAGCCGTCGACGCCCTCCGGAACCGTCGTGGTGGTCAGGCTCCGGCACGGCCATGCGAGCAGGGGAGGGCGGCCGCGAGCGCCACGAGTAGCGGGTCAGCTTCGGAGCGGGCACCCGGAATCGCGGTCACGTCGAGCGACGGGAACAGGCCGCCCAGCAGGACGACTGCGGGTCCGACCCCGACCACCAGTCGGCCCGTTCGTCCGAAACCGTGGTCAGCCTCCGTTCCCGTCTCACCGAACCGTCTCAGTCCAGTGGGTCGTAACGCTCGGCCAGCGCGTCGAGTGCGTCGTGGTGTTCGGTCGTGTGGGGCGCCGTCAGCGGCGAGACGCTGACGGCCCCGTCGACGACGGCCCGGCGGTCGGTCCCCTCCGGGTCCGGCACGTCGCCGTCGGCCATCTGCTCCCAGATACGGTCGTGCAGCGTCACGGCGTCCCCGTTGCGCTCGGCCGTCATCTCGTACTCCAGGGAGGGACGCGTGACTTTCAGCGGGGCCGGGTCGTCGTCGGCGGCCGGTGCGTTGATGTTGAGGTAGTCACACTGGTCGAAGACGCCGGCCTCGATGCCGTGTTCGGCCAGATACGTCGTGGTCCGGACCGCCTCGTCATAGCGCAGGTCGGCGTCGTCTATCTCGGTGAAGTCCGTGTACTCGCGCACGGGGACGTACATGGAGACAGCTATGGCCGGCACGTCGAAGAACGTCGCCTCGACGGCGGCGCTCACCGTTCCGGAGCGACCCAGCACGTACGCCCCGAGGTTCGCCCCGCGGTTACAGCCGGACACCACGAGGTCCGTCTCCGGGACGAGTGACTCCAGACCGGCGACCACGCAGTCGGCGGGCGTCCCATCGACCACGAAGCCCATCTCGTGGCCCCACACGTCGACCTCGTGGGAGAGCTTCCGCCCGACGGCGCTCTGGTCGGTCGCCGGCGCGACGGTCACCACGTCACCGACCGCCGAGAGCCCGTCGTACAGCGCCCGGAGTCCCGCGGCCTCGATACCGTCGTCGTTCGTCAGCAGGATCGTCGGCGCGTCCATACGCCGTCTGTGCCCCTCGGTGAGAAAAAGGCACTGCCTGGGAACGGTGCTATCCTCGGTGGCAGTACCGGGTTCGGTCAGGCGATAGTCGGTTATATGACGAACACGGCACCGGTCGGGTCGTTGGCTTCGACCCGGACGGTTCCGCCGTAGTGGTCGACCACCGTCTCGACGAAGAACAGACCGAAGCCACTGCCCGTCGTGGACGTGGCGCGGTCGAATATGTCGTCTCTGATATCTCCGGGGCCGGTGTCGGCGATACGAAGCTGCATCGACCGTTCTCGGTCAGGCCGCTGTCGCGCCGCTACCGCTGATTGGACGGTGGTGATTGTGACCTCGACACGGCTTGTCGGGATGGTACTACCGCGCCCGATTGACTCACCGTCCACGATAGGAGTAGCGTATAAATCGACCGCGGCAGAATTTGGTGTTTGGGCTCTTTCGAGCGGGAACGGTTCGAATAGTTCGGAGTTCGATGATACTGGTATCGACCAGCGTCGTATGGGCCAGCTCCTTGAAGACGTTTGGCCAGATTTTCGGCGCACAATAATACGATATCTCATTCTGGGGTGGCGAACCTATTACACTCGTCAATATATAATCTGTAGTTGGACAATCGTTATATGTTAGAGTGGGAACCGTGAGATATGGCATCTAACCGGAACGACGAAACGAGCAGTAGCGAGATAGTGTATGGTCTCGACGACCGACCCCCGCTTCGCGAGGCGATTCCGATGGGGACCCAGCACGTAATGTTCATGATCGTCATCAACCTGTCGCTGGCGATAGTCATCGCCGGGGGAGTCGGGCTCACTGCCGGCGCAGGACAGGCCTACGTGATCCAGATGGCGCTGCTGGTCGCCGGCATCGGGACTCTGGTCCAGTGTTACCCGTTCGGAGAGAAACTGGGCTTTCCGGTCGGGGCCAAACTCCCGATAGTTATGGGAACGAGCGCATCGTTCATCACGCCCCTGATACTCATCGCGGACAGCTTCGGCCTGGCCGCGATGTTCACCGCGATAATCTTCGCAGCGCCAGTCGAAATCGTGGTCGGCTATCACTTCGATAAGTTCAGAAAAGTGTTCCCGCCGCTGCTCGGTGGTATCGTCGTCACGCTCATCGGTCTCTCGCTCGCGCCTGTGGCGATAGACTACTTCGCGGGAGCCGCGGGTGGCCCCGGCTCAGCGGGCTACGGCAGTCTCACGAACCTCGGACTCGGGACGCTCGTGCTCGTCGTCGCTGTGTTTTTCAACCAGTTCTTCGACGGCGCAATGCGGGCCGCGAGCATCCTCATCGGCCTTGCCGTCGGGTACGTGGCAGCGATTCCGCTCGGGCTCGTCGAGTTCGCGCCGGTGTACGAGGCCGGATGGGTCGCCCTCCCCTCTATCATGCCCTACGGGTTCGACGTCAACCCGACCGCAATCCTGACGCTCGTGTTCATTTACATCATCGTCGCTGTCGAAACGATCGGTGACGTGAACGGAATCACGCAGGCCGCCGATCGGAACCCGACCGACCAGGAGGTCAAAGGCGGGCTCATCGCCGATGGCGTCCTGAGCGCGCTCGCCGGACTCGTCGGCATGTTCCCGAACACGTCGTTCTCCGGGAACGTGGGGATGGTGAGCTACACCGGCGTCTTGAGCCGTTTCGTCGTCGGTATCGGTGGTGTCATCCTCGTCGTGATGGGGCTGAGCCCGAAAGTCGGTGCCGTATTCAGCATCACCCCGACTCCGGTCCTCGGCGGTGCGACCATCGTGCTGTTCGGGATGATTCTCGCCCTCGGAATCCGTATCATCGTCGAAAACGTCGAACTGGATCTCAGAAACATGATCGTTGTCGGCACGTCGCTGTTGGTCGGACTCGGCGTCGAGATTCGCCCGGAAGTCATCGGGCAACTGCCGGGAGACGTCCAGGTCATTTTCGGGTCGGCGCTGGCCGCCGGGACCGCGACGGCGCTGGTCCTGAACATCGCCCTCCCCGAAGAACCGCCGTTCAGCCTGGGTGAGATGTTCTCCGATGCGGAACCGACTGCCGAGACCGCGGAGGCCGATGACTGACCGCCAGCCGCCACAGCATATCGGTCACCGTCCGCTCACGCCGACTGCTCCGTCGCTGGCACTCGCCCGGGACCCACGGGACGCCCGTCTATGACGACGGACGCACTCGATTGCTCCGTGACGGAACTGCTAGAGCGGTACCGGGATGGGACTACGACGCCCGAAGCGGTCATCCAGCAGGTGTACTATCGGTTAGCAACAGACGATAGCAACGCCTGGATTACGGTTCGGGACAAGGCCGCCGTCATGGCCGACGTCGACAGCGTGATGTCCGAACCGATGGAGGACAAGCCGCTGTACGGGGTCCCTTTCGCCGTCAAGGACAACATTGACTACCACGGGTTACCGACGAGCGCCGGCTGCCCGGCGTACACGTACACGCCGGAAGCGAGCGCCCCGGTCGTCGAGAAACTCGTCGACGCCGGCGCCTTGCTGATCGGGAAGACGAACATGGACCAGTTTGCGACCGGGCTCGTCGGAACGCGAAGCCCCTACGGGGTCTGTGAAAACGTGTTCAACTCGGACTACATCTCGGGCGGCTCGTCGAGCGGGTCCGCCGTCGCGGTCGCCCGCGGCCACGTCCCGTTTGCTCTCGGCACGGACACCGCCGGTTCCGGTCGCGTTCCCGCGGCGTTGAACGGGCTAGTCGGACTGAAACCGACTCGCGGCGTCCTCAGCAATAGTGGCGTCGTCCCGGGCTGTACCAGTCTCTCGTGTATCGCGGTCCTGGCCCGCAGGCTGGAAGACGCGATCCTCGTCGAGGAGGTGGGCGCGGGGTACGATCCGACGGATCAGTACTCTCGGCCATCGGCGGGACTGTTCGACTCGACACAGCCGAAGCTCGAATCGGTCGTCGTCGGAGTCCCGACTGCTGGGGACCTGACGTTCTACGGGAACGACGAGGCGCGGAAGCAATTCGAGGCCGTGGTCTCCGGGCTCGAAGACTCGTTTGGCTCCGTCAGGCGAATCGACTTCTCCATCTTCGAGGAGGCTTCGGACCTGCTGTACAACGGTCCGTGGGTCGCAGAGCGACTGACCACCGTCGGCTCGTTCATCAAAGAGCACCCCGACGACATCGACCTCACCGTCAGGGGGATCATCCGGGATGGGGAGATGTATTCGGCCTCGGACGTCTTCGACGCCTTCCACCGTCTCGAACGTCTCAGGAAAGACGCGGCCGACGTGTTCGAATCGATCGACGCGCTTCTCGTCCCGACAGTCGGGACGATATACACCATCGAGGGTGAGCAGCTACACCCGCTCGAAATCAACAGTGAGATCGGCTACTACACGAACTTCGTCAACCTCCTCGACCTGTCAGCCGTCTCGGTTCCGACCGGCGCTTACGCCGCCGGGCCGACGTTCAGCGTCAGTGTCATCGGTGAGGCGTTCGACGACGTCCGAATCGCGCCCATAGCCGAGGAGCTCCACGAGCGAGAGGTGAGCGCGTGAGTCCTGCACGGTCCCGTTTTGTCACCGAACGCCGGCGGCCAGGCACCGCTCGGAGCCCGTCGTCACGAACCACTACTGCCGACCAGTTGACTCAATGCAAATCCACGACCTGTTGACACAGTACCGAACCGGACGGCAAACGCCCGAGGAGACCGTCGAAGCGGCTTACGACAGAATCCACTCTGCCGACACGAACGCCTGGATAACGCTCCGGCCGAAAGCCGCGGTGATGGACGATGTGGATTCGCTCGGGGCGCAGGCCGAACACCCGTTGTACGGCGTGCCGTTCGCCGTGAAAGACAACATCGACTTCGCTGGGGTGCCGACCACGGCCGGCTGTCCTGGCTACAGTTACGACCCCTCTACGAGCGCGACTGTGGTCTCGAAACTCGTCGATGCAGGGGCTTTGCTGATCGGGAAGACGAATATGGACCAGTTCGCCTCGGGGCTAGTTGGGACGCGGAGCCCCTACGGAGCGTGCCGGAACGTCCACAACGGCGACTACATCAGCGGTGGTTCCAGTTCGGGGTCAGCGGTCGCGGTCGCCAGAAACCACGTTGCCTTCGCCCTTGGCACGGACACCGCCGGCTCCGGCCGCGTTCCCGCGGCGTTGAACGGACTGGTCGGACTGAAACCGTCCCGCGGAGCCCTGAGCACTGCCGGCGTCGTTCCAGCCTGCCGGAGTCTCGACTGCATCTCGGTGTTCACACACTCCTGTAAGGAGGCGGCACTGGTCACGGAGGTCGCCTCGGGCTACGACCCGGACGACCCGTACTCCCGTCCGGACCGCACCCTCGACCGGAGTGGCGACGGACGGCGGTCGCCGGAACTCGGATCGCTCACCGTCGGCAAACCTGACGCTGACGGGCTCGAATTCTTCGGTGACGCCGAAGCCAAGGCGCTCTTTTCGGCCGCAGTCGACGCCGTCGGGTCGCGCTTCGGGGTCGTCAGTCCGGTCGATTTCGAGCTGTTCGACGAAACCGCATCACTACTGTACGACGGTCCGTGGGTGGCGGAACGGCTGTCGGCGATTCGGGAGTTCGTCCACGAGAACGGCGAGGAAGTACATCCGGTTGTCCGCGAGATACTCTCCCGTGGCGAGCACTACTCCGCCGTGGAGACGTTCGAAGCACTCCACGAACTGGCACGGCTGAAACGGCGCTGTGAGCGGCTCTTCGGCGACGATGGCATCGACGTCATGGTCACGCCCACCGTCGGAACGGCGTACACCCGAGCCGAGATTCACGACCGGCCCATCGAGCGGAACTCCCGGCTCGGATACTACACCGATTACGTGAACCTCCTCGACCTCTCGGCTATCTCGGTTCCGGCTGGCCAGTTCGCTGACGGGCCGCGGTTCGGACTGACAGTGCTAGGGGAAGCCGGTGAGGACCGCCGGATAGTCGCCGTCGGTCGCGAGATTCGGGCAGCACTCGACAGGTGACAGCATGGCTCACCGCGTTCGCAGGACGACCTACGTCCATCTGTTTGCACTCGGCGCTGTCGGGACCTCGATTCTGCTCGGGGGAGTATTTCGTCACGATACAGGTGTAGCCGTGGCGATCGGTGTCGTCGTGTTGCTCGACGCGCGCTCCTTGCCCGCCGTGGCTGAACCCGAACGCATCGAGCTCGTCATCGGCAGTATCGGCTCTGGCGGGATGCGCCAGGGGCAGTTCATCAAAACGTGTTTCACAGCGGCACTCATCGCATCCGGCTGTATCCAACATCTGCTGGGTTCTCGTTCCGGCGTTCCAACGGTGCTACTGGGCGCCGCGTTCGCACTGTCGGCTATCGCCAACGAGTTCGAAATCAGGGCGTTACGGCAGCGAGCCAACGCGTCCCGGTCGTCGTGAGTTCCGAGCACTGCACACTCCGTCTTCGCAGCCGGCACGCAGCCCGTTCTCACCGCGCCCTGTCGACCGTCGTCTCGCCGTCGACGACGACGTTGTACGCCTCCTCGTCGTCGTTCCAGAGGACGAGGGCGTTCTGAATCGAGAGGAGGTCGCCGTACGCCGCGGTCCCGAGGTCCTCGTTCAGCATGGCGGGGTCCGTGCGGACGGCAAAGTGGTCGACCGTCTGGCTCCCGTCGCCCAGCAGGTAGAGCGGGTTCGACCCCTCCTCGGAGAGGTCGTGGCTGAGTTTGACGGCCAGCAGGTTCACCCGGTCGGTGACGTAGCTCTCGGCGTCGGCCATGGGCGCGTGGGTGGCACGGTCCGGGGTGATGTCGATGGCGCGCCCGCCGTCCGTGCGGAGGACGCTGTAGGCGTACTGCACGTCGACGTTGACGAACTCGCGGGTGCCGCCGGCGGGGTCGTCGAGGCGTTTCTGCATCGCCGGCACCGCGATGTCGGGTCGCCTGTCGAAGGACCACGACTCGCTCTCGGGTGACTGGTGGGGCCAGAGCCGAACGGTGGGCGCGTACACCGTCGCCGGACCGTCGTCGGCGACGGCGCGCTCGATTCGGCGCAGGCCGGTCGCGGTGTTGCGGTCTGCCGGCTCCATAGCGAGGACGGTCCCGTCGTCGGCAAGCCCGTCGAGATACCGTTCGAGGACGGCCGCGGGCTCGTCGAGTTCGTTCAGGACGTTGCCGAAGACGACGAGGTCGAACGGACCGCCGGAGTCGACCTCGCCGTCGAGGTCGAACGCCTCCGCCGTCTCCCGGTGGACGGTCACGTCACGGCTCCCCTCGGCGGGGCCGAGGACGGCTTCGAGCACGTCGGCGGCCGCGCTCGGCTCGACGGCGTGGTAGTCGAGCAGGCCGCCGGCGTCGGCGACCAGGTCGGACAGCGCCAGCGCGGGGCCGCCGACGCCCGCGCCCACGTCGAGGACCCGTAGCTGCGACGGGAGCAGGCCGTCGGCCGCGAGGTCGCCCAACAGGTAGGCCGCGACGGCGTAGTAGTCGGGCAGGTGGTAGATCGCATATCCATGAGCGCTCAGTTCGTCGTAGGCCACGTCGTCCTGCCGGAGATACCGCTCCTTTGTGTCCCGGACCCGTTCGCGGAGGCGGTCGCCGCTCTCGCCCTCAGCCCAGTCCTCGCCGTATGCGTCCGTGAGCAGGGCCAGAACGCGCTGTTCGTGTTCGAACGGGAGGCGCTCGACGCCGTGGACCGACGCCGATAGCGGCCCCTCGGGCGCCGGGACGAACGCCCCGTCGTCCCGTTCGACCAGCGCAAGGTCGACGGCCTCTTCGCGGAGGACCTGCCGGACGACGGCGGGGTGTGGCTGGCTCTCGACGTACTCGCATATCTCCTCGGGGTCGAGCGGACGGACCGAGCGGAGATACCGGGCGTTCTCGCGTATCTGCCGGCGTGTTTCGGGGTTCATTGGAGGTCGTCGTACAGTTCGACGAAGGCGTCGTGGTCGGCGTCTGCAATAGTGCGGGCCGCGTCAGCGACGGCGTCGGCGCCGTCGAAGGCCGCTTGAACGTCGGCGTAGACGTGGGCCTCGCCGCCCAGCACCCGGTCGACGAGCGACCGGAGGCCGGCCGAGACGGGCGTGTGGAACCGTTCCGGGATGTCTTCGGCCGCCATCGCGTAGGCGAGCACCGCGGCGTGGGCCGCGGCCTGGACCGACTCCATGGCGGAGTCGTGTTCGACCGATGTCGTCTCGAAGGGGTCGTTGCCGGCGGCGGCCAGCGCCTCGACGACGCGGTCCACGGTGTCGCCGCCGGCCGCGGTGACGACGGCGATGCTGCCCGGCGCGTTCGCGGGGGCAAAGAGCGGGTGGAGGCTCGCGCGCTGGCGGTTCGGTGCCGTCTCGGCCATCGCCGCGAGCGGGTCGGTCATGCTCCCGGTCACGTCCACTACCGCCTCGGTGGCGAGCGGCCCGTACTCCTCGATGGCGACGTGGGCGACAGGCATCGGCACGGCGACACAGACCAGGTCGAAGCGCCCCTCGGTGTCGGTTGCGACGGCTCGTCCCCCGACGGCGTCGGCGGCCCGCAGTGCGGCGTCGCTGTCGGTGTCGACGAAGGCGACTGCGGCGTCGGCCTGCTCGCGGAGCGTCCGGGCGACCCACCGCCCCATCGACCCGGCACCGACGACGAGGACGTTCATGAATCGAGCGTAGCCCGCCGCCTCTCAAAAGCGGTTCGGTCGGTCGAGCGGTAGTGTTTAGTTTAATGGAAAACGCGGAAGAGAGCCAGAAAGCCCCCGACCGCTCGACTACTGCGACTCGCTGCGCGCTTCACTCACTCCGTTCGTTGCAGTGCTTGCTTCGCCTCGCTCGGGAGAGCTTCGCTCTCCCGGTGGCTGGCTTCGGGAAGGCGGGCGACGTAAGCACCGCAGGCCGAAGGCCGAGGAGCGCAGCGAGCCCCCCGACCGAAGCCAGTCGGAGCTTTCTGGCTGTTGACAGTCCAAATCGCCTAACTAAACACCACCGGTCGAGCACCCCTTCGATAGAACAGTCGCCGAGACCCTCTTAGACTAACGTCGAATCGCCAGCGGACTGGTCGCTAACCGCTCCTAAACGCTTATCCGTCGCCGCCGAGTCGCCGGAAACATGAAACGCGTCCGATTCCGTGACTCCGCCGGGAACGTCCGTAGTGGCCGCTGGGCCATCGAAGACGGCGAGCCCGTGGTCACTGCGGCCGCCGGTCCCTACGGCCGCATCGCGTTCGGGGACGAGAGCCACGACCCCGCGGAGGTGGACATCCTGCCACCGTGTGAGCCGACGAAAATCGTCTGTCTGGGACGCAACTACGCCGACCACGCCGAGGAGATGGGCTCGGAGATACCCGACCGGCCGATGCTGTTCCTCAAGGGCCCCAACGCCGTGGCCTCCCACGGCAACACGCTGACGATGCCCGCCGGGAAGGAGCGCATCGACCACGAGGCGGAACTGGGCGTCGTCATCGGCGAGCAGTGCAGGAACGTCTCCGAGTCGGGCGCGATGGACGTCGTCGCGGGGTACACCTGCGTCAACGACATCTCGAACCGCGACGACCAGGAACGCGAGCAGAACTGGGTCCGCGGGAAGGCCTTCGACAACGCCTGCCCCATCGGGCCGATGGTCGCGACGCCAGAACACGTTCCGGCGGACGCCACCATCGAGTGTCGCGTCAACGGCGAAACCAGACAGTCCGCCTCGCGTGACGACCTGATTTTCCCGGTCGCGGAGCTCATCGCCGAGATAACGGCGTACATGACGCTCGAACCCGGCGACGTCATCGCCACCGGAACGCCGTCCGGCGTCGGCCCGCTCGAAGACGGCGACACGGTCGAGGTAGAGATCGAAGGCATCGGCACGCTGGCGCATTCCATCAGGATTCCGTGATGAGGCCCGGAGTAGCCGCTCTCCGCCGGCTATCGATGGCAACGCCTAAGTTTAGGTTTACCTAATCGCTTCTCGAATGCAGCGAGCGCCAACCGACCGGGCGGACGTCTGTATCGTGGGTGCGGGCCCGGCGGGCGCCCTGGTTGCGAGCCGACTGGCCAGCGACGGGCACGACGTGACGGTGCTGGAAGCCGGCCGGCGCTTCGACTTCGACGAACGCCAGGACCGGATGGAGCAGTCGATTCGGCCGGGTGACCGCGGCAACGTCTGGGAAATGGGCGGCCAGCGGGACGACTACTCCAACAACGGCGCGCGGACCTACCCGCTGAACGTTGCCCGCGTGAAAGGCGTCGGCGGGTCGACGCTCCACTGGCAGGGGATGGTGATGCGGATGCACCCTGCCGACTTCGACGGCAGCCACGACAACGACGACCCGGCCTGGCCGATCAGCTACGACGACCTGCGGCCCTACTACGCGGCGGCCGAATCGGCCCTCGGCGTGGCCGGCGACGCGGACAATCCGTATGCACCGCCCCGAGACGAACCGACCTACCCCATGCCCGGCTTCCGACCGTCCTACAGCGACTCGCTGTTCGCGGAAGCCTGTGAGACGCTCGGCATCACGATGCATTCGGTGCCCAACGCCCGGAACTCCGAGTCCTACGACGGACGCAGCCAGTGTGTGGGCTATGGCACCTGCCAGCCGGTCTGTCCGTCGGGCGCGAAGTACGACGCCACCGTCCACATCGAAGACGCCGAAGCCGCGGGCGTTACCGTCATCGACCGCGTCCCGGTCCAACGCCTCGAAACCGACGCCGACGGCCGCATCAGCGCCGCCGTCTACGTCACCCCCGACGGGACGGAACACCGCCAGGAGGCCCGGGAGTTCGTCCTCGCCGCGGGTGGCGTCGAGATACCGCGCCTCCTCCTGCTGTCGGCAAACGAGGAGTACCCGGACGGACTCGCCAACTCGTCGGGCGCGGTGGGCCGGTACTTCATGGACCACCTCTTCGCCGGGTCGAGCGGGACTCTCGACCGCGAGACGCGCCAGAACCACGTCGGCTTCATCACCAGCGAGAGCCACCAGTTCTACGACGACCCGGGCGGGGCCGTCGAGCACGTCGACACCGGGGAGACGCTCGTCGCCGAGAGCGACCGCGCGTACTCGCCCATCAAACTGGAGTTCCTGAACTACGCCGGGCCCTCGCCCGTCGAGATAGCACTCGACGGCGACGACTGGGGCGACTCGATGCTCTCGACGCTCCGGGCGGAGTACGGCAACAACATCGCGATGGGCGGGCTGGTCGGCCAGCCGCCCCGGTGGGAGAACCGCGTCACCCTCGACCCCACTGTCACCGACGACCACGGCAACCCCGTCCCGGACATCCGGTGGTCGTGGGGCGACCGGGTGCGTCGCTCCATCTCGCGAGCCAACGCCATCCAGCACGCCGTCCTGAACGAACTGGGCGTCGACGTCGTCTGGACCGCGAACGTCGAGAGCGGGTCCGGCCCGGCCTATCATCACATGGGAACGACGCGGATGGGGACAAATCCCGACGAGAGCGTCGTGAACCCACAGCTCCGGTGTCACGACCACCCGAACCTCTCCATCGCGTCGTCCTCGGTGTTCGTAACAGCGGGGTCGATGAACCCCACACTAACCATCGCCGCGCTGGCGCTGAAATGCGCCGACCACCTCGGCGAGCGGCTCTAGTAGTACAGCCCGAGGATGGCGCCGGCGTCGACGAGCAGGAGCGCGGCGACCAGCGACGCCGCGAGCAGGAACGGGCGCGCCTCGGCGGCGGGCTGGCGAACCTTCTGCTTGGCGGTGCCGTCCACGAGCTTCGAGGCCCCTATCTCCACGAGAGAAGCCAGCGCGAACCACAGCACGACCATCGTGAGGACGAGGTGCCCCCGCCCGGAGCCAAGGAGGCTCTCGCTCGTATATCCGGTCACAGCGAGATAGCCGCCGGTCAGCAGGAGGAGTACGGAGCTTGCCCGTGAAACCGTCCGAAGCTTGCCGGTCAGCGCGTCGAGCGCACCGGCCCGCAGGTCGCCGTTCAGTGCCATCGGGACGACGGCGTAGCTGGTGAACAACACGGCACCGGACCACAGCCCGGCGAAGACGAGGTGTATGGCGTAAATCGCGGCGTCGACGAGCGTCATGTGCGGTGGTTGCCCCGAGCCCCCTTGAACGTCATGTAATCGCTCGACGGTGTAGGGCCGGCGGTTTCGGCGGGCGATAGCCCGACCGCTGCTCCGGAGTTGGGCACGCTTAAGCCGCCCGGCCCGCTTGCCCCGTACATGAACCCACGGGACCTCTCCGCGCACACCGCCTACCGGGCGGGCCGCGGGATCGAGGAAGTCGCCCGAGAGCTCGGTCTGGACCCCGACGCGATGGTGAAGCTGTCGTCGAACGAAAACATGTTCGGTCCCAGCCCGCGGGCCGTCGAGGCCATCCGGGCGTCGGCCGAGCGGATGCACCACTACCCGAAATCGTCACACGCCGACCTCGTCGAACGCCTTGCCGAGACGTGGGACGCCGACCCCGAACAGGTGTGGCCGGGCAACGGCGGCGACGGCGCGCTCGACTGTCTCGCCCGCGCGATGCTCGACCCCGGCGACGAGGTGCTCGTCCCCACGCCCGGTTTCGCCTACTACGGGATGAGCGTACGCTACCACCACGGCAAAGTGAACGAGTACACCCTCTCGAAGGCCGACGACTTCGCCCAGACCGCCGACGCGGTCCTGAACGACTACGACGGCGAGCGCATCGTCTACCTCACCAGCCCGCACAACCCTACCGGCAAGGAGTTCACCACCGAGGCTGTCCGGGAGATCGCCGACCGCACCGACGGGGAGACGCTCGTCCTCGTCGACGAGGCCTACGGCGAGTTTACCGACAGCCCGAGCGCGCGGCCGCTGCTCGCCGAACGGGACGACGTGGCGCTCCTGCGGACGTTCTCGAAGGTCTACGGGCTGGCCGGCGTCCGCCTCGGCTACGCGCTCGTGCCCGAGGAGTGGGCCGACGCCTATGCCCGCATCAACACGCCCTTCTCGGCGAGCGAACTCGCCTGCCGGGCCGGCCTCGCGGCGCTGGACGACGACGACCACGTCGAGCGCAGCGTCGAGACGGCCGCCTGGGCTCGCGAGTACATCTACGACGAACTCGACGCGCCGACCTGGGAGAGCGCGGGCAACTTCGTGCTGGCCGAAGTCGGCGACGCCGCGGCGGTGGCCGACGCCGCTCGGGCCGAGGGCGTCATCGTCCGTGACTGCGCTTCCTTTGGCCTCCCGGAGTGTATCCGCATCACCTGTGGGACGAAGGCGGACACGAAACAGGCGGTCTCGGTCCTCAACGACGCCATCGCGGAGGTCGACCGGTGAGAGTCGCCGTCACCGGCACTCCGGGGACAGGCAAGACCACGGCCACGGACCTGCTGGAAACCGACCTCGACGTGATTCATCTCAACGAGGTCATCACGTCCGAGGAGTTCTCGACGGACATCGACGAGGAGCGCGGTAGTCTCGTCGCCGACATGGACGCCCTCGCCGAGTGGCTCGACGGCCGCGAGGACGTGATCGTGGAATCGCATCTCGCCCACAACTTCGGCGCCGACCGGGTGGTCGTGCTGCGTGCCCACCCCGACACCGTCGTTTCCCGTCTCCGCGGGCGGGGCGACTCGGACGCTAAAGCTCGCGAGAACGCCGGGTCGACGGAGCCGCCCCGAGCTCTCACTCGCAAAGCTCGCGAGAACGCCGAATCCGAGGCACTGGACGTCATCCTCTCCGAGGCCGTCCACCACCACGGGACCGAGAACGTCTACGAGATAGACACGACCGACCGGGACCCCGGAGACGTCGCCGCCGAGATAGCGGCGGTCGTCGCGGGCGAGCGCGAACCGAGTGCCGGCACCGTCTCCTACGTCGACTGGCTATGACACTCGATAGGTTCCGCCACGTGGCCGACCGGGCGCTCGACCCGTTCGTCGGTGCCGCCCGAACGGTGGGGCTCTCGCCTGACGGCGTCAGCGTCATCGCCTTCCTGCTGGCTGTCGCCGCCGGCGGCGTCTACGCCGTTGCGGTGGGTCAGCCGCTGCTGTATCTCGCCGGCGCCGTCCTCGTCTTCCTGAACGGCTGGCTCGACCTCCTCGACGGGGCGCTGGCCCGCGAACTGAACGTCGCCTCCTCGGCCGGCGACCTGCTCGACCACGTGCTGGACCGCTACGCGGACGTCGTCATCATCGTCGGGCTGGCCGCGGGCGTCGAGCGGTGGGCGCTGGGCATCGCCGCCGTCACCGGCGTGTTGATGACCTCCTACCTGGGGACGCAGGCCCAGGCCGTCGGGCTGGACCGCGTTTACGGCGGCGCGCTCGGCCGGGCCGACCGCCTCGCCCTCGTGGGTATCGTCACCGGCGTCGCCGCGTTCGTCCAGCCGACCCTCTATGGACTGACGCCGGTGGGCTGGCTACTGGTCGTCTTCGCGGTCGTCGGTCACGTGACCGCCATCCAGCGGTTCTACCACGCCATGTCGGTGCTGGAGTAGCTCCACTGCTGACGGCAGTCCCGGCCAGCGCACCATTTATACAGGACCCTCTCCAACTCCGCTGTATGGTTCAGTGCGAGATGTGCGGCACGGAGGTTTCCGCTCCGAACCGCGTCAAAATCGAGGGGGCCGAACTCGACGTCTGTGACGAGTGTACCGACTTCGGTACCGAACTCAAGACGGAGGACACCTCCTCGTCCACGTCGACGAAATACTCCACGTCGTCGAGCGGGTCCAGCGGTTCCGGCGGTTCGTCGTCCTCGTCGTCGAGTTCCAGCGGCGGGCGCCGACGGGACATGTTCGACGAGATGGACGAGATCGCGCAGGACTTCGACGACCGCATCCGGTCGGCCCGGGAGTCCGAGGGGCTGAGCCAGGAGGAACTGGCCCAGCAGTTACACGAGAAGGCGAGCCTCATCCGGAAGCTCGAACAGGGCAACTCGCTGCCCAGCGACGAGGTGCGAAGGAAAGTCGAAAAGTCCCTGGGCATCGACCTGAGCGCCGGCGGCAGCTCCGACGACACCGAGTGGAGCGGCGGCGAGAGCGACGGGAGCTACACGCTTGGCGACGTGGTCCAGCGCAAGGACTAGGGCCACAGGGCCTGTTCTTCGACGGGTAGCTCGGCGGCCGGTTCGTCGACGCGGTCGGACATCTCCGCGATTTCCCTCCGGAGCTTGCGGTAGCGCTGACCCCGTCCTTCGAGAGGCGTTTCATCCCCTCCTCGCCACTGGAGGCCGTTTGGACGCCGTAGCTGTCGCCGAGATAGTCAGTACGGTCGGTGTGCTCGGGGCTCGTCCGGCGGTCGGTACTGCCCGGCATGTCCCAATGCTCACTGGTTCGCCCCAGGAGGTGGAACCGCGAACACGCAACCTATTTGCCGCAGGCACACGCCGTTGCAGCCATGTTCGTCCTTGTCAACCTCAAGGCGTACCCGTGTGACCCGGTAGAGGTAGCGACCGCTGCGGCCGACGTGGCCGACGACTCTGGCGTCCGCGTCGCCGTCGCGCCACAGGCAGCAAACATCGAGTCCGTCGCCGAGACGGGCGTCGAGACGTGGGCCCAGCACGTCAGCCCGAACGAGTACGGCAGCCACACCGGCTCCACGCTCGCCGAGGCCGTCGCCGACGCCGGCGCCGTCGGAACCATGCTGAACCACTCCGAGAACCGGCTCAAGCTCGCCGACATCGACGCGTCGCTGGACGCCGCCGACCGCGTCGACCTGGAGACCATCGTCTGTGCGAACAACCCCGACCAGATTGGCGCCGCGGCCGCGCTCGGCCCGGACGCCGTCGCCGTCGAACCGCCGGAACTCATCGGCACCGGCACACCCGTCAGCAAGGCCGACCCGGACATCGTCACCGGCGCCGTCGACGCCGCTGCCCGCGTCGACGGGGACGTCGACGTGCTCTGTGGCGCCGGCATCTCGACCGGCGAGGACCTCGTCTCCGCCAGCGACCTCGGCGCGAGCGGCGTCCTGCTGGCCAGCGGCGTCGCGAAAGCCGACGACCCCCGCGCCGCGCTGGAAGACCTCGTCGAACCGCTCCAGTAGACTACCCCACCCTATGTCGCTCGGTCTGACGACCTCCCTTCGTTGAGGGTAGGGCTTTCGCGTGGACTCCCGCCCTGGCCGGAATCCCCGGCAGGAGGGGCGGCGACGCCGACGTGGTTCAGGTTCCTACCTGCCGCCCGAGGCGCCGCCGGAGCCGGCGACCCCGGCGTGAGAGCGACGCCGCTCACTGCGTCTCGTCGACGAGGGCGCGCTCTATCCGCGTGGCGTACTCCGCGGCCGTCTCGCCGTCGATACTTCCGTCGGATTCCTCTCGGACCAGGGCTTCCAGCCGGTAGTCGTACGTCCCGCGGCCGACGTGTTCGACCAGCCCGCGGAGCCGGAGCGTCCGGTTCCGGGCGTACGCTGCGGTGCGGTCGCCCGAACCGCCCGCGGAGAAGTGGGCGTTCAGCGGCGTCCCCGGACCGTGTTCCTTGTAGTAGGCGAGCATCCGCCGTGTCTTGTCCTCCATTCCGGCGATGTCGGCCCGGATATCCTCGACGACGGCCGGCGCGTCCGTCCCGGACTCCACCGCGACGTCTTCGTCCTCTGCGACGGCCGCGAGGGCCGCCTCCAGCGCGGCGTCGGAGCTCCCCTGTGTCGCCGTCGTTCCGTCCGGTGTCGAGCCGTTCGCGACTGGTCCGTCGGCACTCGCCCCGTCCGTCTTCGCAGTCTCGGCGCCCTCACTGCCGCCGTTCATCGCCACGCCGTCGTCCTCGAAAGCGCTGAAGGCATCCCCAAACCCGCCGCCGGAGGTGGCGTCCGGCTCGGTGTCCGCGTCGTCCATCGCATCCGTGGACGCCGTGTCACCGCGCTCCGGCCGGGGTTCCGCGAACCGCTCGCGCTTTTTCCGCATCTCGTCTTTCGCGGTGCGGCCGGGGTTCACCCGCTCGACGTGGCCCAGCAGCGCGTCGGTGAACTGCTCGGCCATCCGCTGGAGGTCGCGGGCGTCCTGGAGTTCGGTCTCCAGTTCGGCGATGCGCGAGTTCTTCCTGTCCAGTTCCTCGCGCAGTTCCTGCATCCGGTTCTCGGTGGCCTGTGTCTCCTCGCTGATGGTTGCCAGCTCGGAGACGAGGTCCTCGCTGACGGATTTGAGTTCGGGGCGCTCGAAGTCGTCGAGTCCCGGCGTAGCACCGGCGTCGAAGGTCTGCTTGCGGTGAAACTGCACCCGACGGACCTGCTCGGCCCAGTCGGTCATCATAAACGCCTCGCCGTCGTCCAAGTCCTCGACGGCGTCGGCGTACTGGCTGTCGAGGATGCGCCCGACCACCTTCGTGTCGTTGTTCCACGTCAGGCGATGCCAGACGAGCCAGTCACACTGGGTGATGTAGTCCTTCTTCACGTCGGCCGGCCGCTGGCTGATGCCGACGATGCCCAGCCCGTGTTTCCGGCCCCGCTTCCCGATCTTGATGAGCATCTTCCCGACCTCGCCCATCCCGCCCTTCTCCGGAATCCACTCGTGACACTCCTCGACCAGCAGGAGGAACGGCTGTTTCTGCTTTTTGGCCTTGGCGAACAGCGCCCTGGCCACCTCGGTCAGCAACGACTCGGCCTTTTCCTCGTCAAGAAACGAGGAGATATCGAGGATGATTGGAACGTTTTGCTCCAGTGCGAGCGAAGCGATTTTGTCCGAGTGTTCCTCCGTGACCTGGATGTCACACTCCTCGTCGCCGCCGACGTGGAGGATCTCGTAGGCCTCCTTGAGCCCGTAATACTCTCCGTCGATGTCGACGATGAGCAGGCCAAAGCCGTTGTCCAGCAGTTTCTCGGCGACGACGCTCGCGGTGTTAGAGTTGTGGACGAAGACGCCATTGGCGACGAAGTTATCGTTGTGTGCGACATCGAGGTCGTAGACGGTTCGTTCCGTCCCGAGTTCCTCTACTTCCACGACGCGTTTCCACTGGATGTCCGATTGCCCGTAGGCCGCCGCGCGGCCGCCGATGTCGAGTCGTTCAACAAACTCGTTGTATGTCGTTCTGTCGACCTTCTGTTTTCTGGTCAGCCCGTGGACCGACGCGCCTGCGACCCGCTCGTCGCTCTCACGCTCGGTCCAGCCTTGTTCCCGTGCGGCCGTGTTCAATACCGAGCCGAAGTTCGGCACCATATCCTTCGAATTGAACGTCTCGGACCCTTCGCGGTCGGCGACCAAACTCTCCAGCTGCGCGGCCTTCCGCAGCACTGAGAGGTCGACTATCGACGCGAGGGTCGGAATCGAGAACGAGTCGACCCGTAACCGACGGTAGCGACGTTCGTCGTCGGCGTACACCGTCACTTTCTCCCGTACCGTCGAGGAGACGCCGAACTGCCGGAGCAGTTGCTGCATATCCGTTATAAGCTGCTCCGATTTCGACGTCGCGGTGACCGTCTTCTCGGTGACCGTGCCGTCACCGTCGATATATCCCGAGACCAGCCCGGCCCTGAACGACCGTGGGGTATCGAACACCCAGTTGGCGAGATACTTGTCCCCGGCTCCGCGACCGAACTCCGCGACGAGGAACCTCGCAAACGGCCTGAACCCCTTGTTACAGGTCCGTTCGTAGACGTTGTACCCGCGTTCGTCGAGGAACGCGCGGACATCATCGTCGATGTTCGATATCTGCAGTGTCATTCCGCCGTCGAAAGACCCCTCGGCGATGTACAGGCCGATCTCTTTCCCGAGGTCGAAATCGAGTTCGCGGAACCGCGGGTCGGTTCGATTCCCACTTTGAATCGTCTCCTCGTTGACCACTGTGTTGTTCGCGTCCCCCGCGTACTCCGCAAGGTCGATACGCTCCTCGGTCGCGGCACTCGGAAGTTCACGTGCCAGCGGGAGCCAGGTCCCTGCCTCGAGCTCCTCGCCTCGGATCGGAACGATTTCCATATCCTCGACGGTCAGGAAGCTGTGGTCCTCCGTTCCCACCAGTTCGGTTCCATCCTCCAGGGTTACCCGCAACAACCGGTCGTCGTCGTGTTCGATAGTCGCCTGCACCTCACGGAACTCCTGTTCGTATGTGTGCTTGTTCAGCGAGAGGACACGCTCTCCCTCGGAGACTGATTCGATCGGCTTCCGCCCGCTTTCCGTGTGTACCGGCGTCCCTTCGAGGATGCTCTTGCCACCACCGGATTTCCCGGTGATGAATCCTCGACCGGTCAACAGCTCCACGACCGGAAGTGACACCGGCTGTCCGGGGTCCTCTTCGGTTCCGACGCCGGCGCTCGTGTCGGCCACGGTGATGTGTTCAGTCTCCGCCATACGTTGATGTACAGTGAGAGCGGCGCAGGCCCCATAACTCTCCGTCAGACGAGCGTCAGCGGGATGCCCGGTCGTGACAAGGGCTATGACCGTGGGGACGCTTCGTCCGAGCGAACGGGTCGGGACTGTATGGCACGCTACGAGACGTTCGTCGAGGGTAACACCGTCTACGTCGGCACGCCGGACGGCCGGCTAGCCGTCGGTCCGCTGGCCGATATCGTCACCGCGGTCGGCGGCCCGGCCTGGACGATCACCTACGCCGAGAGCCAGAAGGAGCGCTACCCCCACATGGACACCGCCGACGAGGGGCTCGTCGTCGACGTGGTGGATATGCTCTCGGCAATGACCCACAGCGAACAGTTCGTCGAGACGCTCGCGGCCCACCCACGGACGGTTCCCCAGGAAGACACCATCTCGCCGAGAGCAGGGCTGTTCGTCGGCAAACTTCTGGAAAACTTGGAGAACGGCGTCGCCTGAGCGGCCCCGTCGACCGGCCACCACCGGCCTACTCGAAATCGCCCAGCGACACCTGTCCGTCGGTGTCGTCCGTTTCGTCGGTCCCGTCGCGGTCGTCAGTCGGCACGTGGTCGTCGTCGAAGGCAGTAAGACTCGCCTGTCCCTCGACGGCCGATTCGGCCGTCTTGGCGCTGGCCACGTCGGTATCCGCCGGTACCGCGTCGCTTTCCGTGGCGCTCTCTCCCTCGAAGCCACCGAGGCTGGCCTGCTCACCGGCCGAGAAGTCCAGCTTGGAGACCCTGACCCCAAGCTTCCGGACCGGTCGCTCGGCGAACTCGTCCAGCAGCTCCAGCGCGATGGACTCGACCAGGTCGGCGTCCGCGACGGGCCCCGGCAGCGACCGGGCGCGGGTGTTGCTGTCGAACGGCGGTTCGACCACCTTGATGCCGACGGTCTGGTAGCGGGCGCCCTTCCGGTCGGCGCGGTCGGCGACCGCCCGCGCGAGCGTGCTGACTTTCCGCCGTTTCTCCTCGGTGTCCTCGACGGCCTCCGTGAAGGCCGACTCCCGCGAGAGGCTCTTGGGGTCCCCACGTGGCGTCACTTCCCTGGCGTCCTCACCGCGGGCGTACCGCCGTATCTCCCGGCCGCGCTCGCCGAAGCGCCGTTCGAGTTGCTCCGGGTCCGCCCGTGCGAGGTCGCCGGCCGACTCGATGTCCAGTTCGGCCAGTTTTCGGGCGGTTACCGGCCCCACGCCGTGGACCTCGTCCACGGGGAGGTCGTCGAAGAACGCACGGACCTCGCCGGGTTCGACCACCACCTGCCCGTCAGGCTTCTCGCGGTCGCTCGCAACCTTCGCCGCACTCATCGTCGGGGCGACGCCGACGCTGGCAACGACGCCCACCTCGGATTCGATGGTCGCGCGGAGGTCGCCCACCCACTCGGCGACCCCGTCCCAGCCGACGGCGTCGGTGATATCCAGATACGCCTCGTCGATACTCACCTCCCGGACCGTGTCGCTCTCGACGTGGAGTATCTCCTTGACCGCCGCCGCCACCGATTCGTAGTAGTCCATATCGACCGGGCGGTAGATGCCGGTATCCGCTTCGTCGTCGGCCTCGACCCGCCGTGGGAGCCGTTCCAGCGCCTCGGAGATGGCCATCGCGGACTCGATGCCGTACTCGCGGGCCTCGTAGCTCGCCGTGGCCACTGCCCCGTGTGTCTCGCCGGCCTCGTACCCCATCCCGACGACCAGCGGTTCGCCCGCCAGGTCGGGGTCACGGCGCTGTTCACAGGCCGCGTAGAAACAGTCCATGTCTACGTGGGCGACTACCTGGTCGGGGCGGGCAGTTCCCGGCAGCCGCGCGGCGTCCATGCCAAGTGGATACACGTGAGCGAGTAAAACATCTCCGTCCGCCGGGTCCCGTCGCTCCTCGATCTAAAAGTGGGGAACCGGTGGATGCACTATGTCACAACCACGCCCCCATCGGAGAGTCACGTGTCCGGAGTGCGAGTTTCCCCCTCCCGACGAGCAGATGTGCCGCTTCGTTCGTGGTTCGATGGAAGGCGTTTTCGTCTCCATCGAACCCCACGCGCCTGCCCCTCGAAGCGTTAGTCGACACCTGCAAGGAGAACGAGAGAGGAGCCACAACGTGACCGACAGGATCGGAGGCGCCGGGTCAACGGACCCGCAGTGTTCACTGCTCGGGCAGTCGCCGGGCCATCGCTCGGACGTACGCCGTTGCGAGGTCGGGCTCGACGCCGTCGGTTTCCGCCAGCGCGGCAGTGACCTCCGTACAGCCGTGGCGTAACTGTCCGCGGAGGTCGCCCTCGGGGAGTTTGTTCCGGCTCACCGTCGCGGCCGTCTCGACCGTCCGTCGTGCCGTCTCGAACTCCCCGGCCCGTATCGCAGCGTCCGTCTCGTCGAACAGCTGTGTCAACACCGAGTGTACGTCGCTGGGTACGTCGTCGGGCACGTCATGGGTCTGGGACCGCGCGGGGATATCTCCCGGGGTCCGGTCTGTCACCCGTCAACGCCGGACTGTCGGATACACGGTACCGACGAGATAGGTCGGTACGTACTGCTCCGCCGGCGACGAGGTCCATACCCAACTCTCGATGGGCGGTCCACAAGTCACGTCGCGAGCCCCGAGTACGGTTCACTCCGCCAGTTCGTGGCCGAGTACCAGGCGAGTCGCTGTCGCGAGGGTCCCGGTCACCAGCAGATACAGCTGCCACCCCCCTCGGACGACCGGAAACACGTGATCGACCGGCCCGTCCGAGGGCCCGCTCCCGCCTGGATTCGGGTCGACGCCCGTCGACATCTGTCGCGTGCTCGTGTTCCCGATGGACTGGAGCGGCGTGTCGTCACCCCCAGCTTCCCAACTGCCTGTCTCGACGAACGTCTGGACGATACCACGCTGTGAGGACAGTTCGAGTTTCCCCCTGAAGACGTAGAACTGATCGTGAAGCGGCCAGAACAGGTTTGCACCACCGGTGACCATGTCGAACAGCACGTGGCCGACCGCGTAGGTAAACACGCAGAACCAAGCGACACGGACCCCGTAGGCGCCCCAGCGGTCACGGATGTACGACTCGTCCCGGAGATGGAGGTCGACGGCGAGTACCAGTCCCAGTATCGCTGGAATGACGAGGTTCGTGGTCGCTGCGCGGTGCCCGACCGGGGAGACCAGACCGATGAACGCGTCCACGTCCGGCACTGTGACCACAGCCAGCGACAGCAGCAAGGAGCGCTCATCGAAGGCAGCACCGAGCACAGTCGCCGCGACCAATCCCACGAACGCGTAATGGACGACGAGCGATGGCATACGTCCGTGTACGGTCACCAGCATTGTGAGTGTCCGTGACCACGATGGCGACACCGGTGATTTCATCGCCCGAGTAAACGGGCGTAACGAGTGATTGCTCGCCTGTATCGTCGCCCTCGGATGCGGCTCCGAGCAGTGTCACCTGCTCGTCGAAGTAGGCGGGCGCGTCGTGGTCGTGTTCGACCTGTATGACACGCTTCAGGGCCGCGGACGGTGCCGGCGTGTCGCTCCCGAGCCGGTCGGCCAGCCCGAGATACTCGGCCGCCAGCGACTCGAAGGCATCACGCCGAGTCTGCTTCGCTTTGAACACGGCTCCGTTACCTCGGCCTCCAGCGCTTCGAGGTCCGCCAGCTCCCCGCTGGTCCCCGTCGGGCTCCGCGGGAGACTGTGCGCGGTCGACGCCAGCGTGCCAATCCAGCTGGGACCGCACGTCCGATAGGTCATCGTCGATTTCCGACAGCAGCGCGGCGGTTTCCTCGTCCAGAGTCCCGACCCGGCCGTGGAGTAGCCGCGCCTGCGTCCAGCAGTACGCCACCAGTTCGTCAACCGTGAACTCGTCGTCGCTCATGCCATACACTCGTACCCCCGGCGGGAAGCCAGTTGTTCACTTGTCGGGTGACTGGGAGTATCGACGAACCGTTCGGCTCCGAGGAAAGTGCTGTACTCGGGGCAGTCGTTCCGGCGGCGCCGAAAACAACCGCTACATATCCGTTACCTTTAGAAAACCTGAAGAGCGGAATGGGGTCGGAGGGATTTGAACCCCCGATCGGCTGATATCTCCAACCGGCGCCTCGGA
>PXQZ01000048.1:0-22053 GCA_003021755.1 Halobacteriales archaeon QH_8_67_36
CGCGGTCCCGGCTCTCCTCGATACCACGGGAGCGGGCAAGCCCCTGACTCACCGGGCGCGCGGCGTCACTGCGCACCGTACCCGATGTCGGCGTCCCGCTGCATGTGCCCACAGCCGACGGCACACCGCATACAGGTCGTGGGCACCCAGTCGCTCACGGCCTATCACGCGCCGGCGAGGCACGGGTTCGCACAGTGAACGTATTCGTATCCGCACGTTCGGATAGCATATTTCTGTCTAGACGAACGGATAGGCAATATATACCCCTATCTCTCGACGAAAACTTATCTTTCACGAACTTCCAGTTCCGACTGTCCAGCGGGATACCCCGGCAACGGGCAAACCCAACAGTTTCTTTCGTCCACCAACCGAATTCGGCCGTATGAACCACGAGCAGTCACGCTCGCTGTACGACCGGGCGCTCTCCGTGCTGCCCGGCGGCGTCAACTCATCGGTGCGAGCCACCCGTCCCTACCCCCTCTTCGTCGAGAAGGGCGACGGCGGCCACGTCATCGATGCCGACGGCAACCGCTACATCGACTACGTGATGGGGTATGGCCCGCTGCTGCTTGGCCACGATATGCCCGAGCCGGTCCGGTCGGCGGTCCAGCAACACGCCGCCGAGGGGCCGATGTACGGCGCGCCGACGGAAGTGGAGGTCGAACTCGCGGAGTTCGTCGCCCGCCACGTCCCCGGCGTCGAGATGACCCGCTTCGTCAATTCGGGCACCGAGGCCACGGTTTCGGCGGTGCGGCTCGCCCGTGGCTACACCGGCCGGGACAAGATCGTCGTGATGCAGAGCGGGTACCACGGCGCCCAGGAGTCCACGCTCGTCGAGGGCGAGGGCGACCACACCGCCCCGTCCAGTCCCGGCATCCCCGAGAGCTTCGCCGAGCACACCCTCACGATACCGTTCAACGACAGCGAGGCCGCCCGCGAGCTGTTCGCCGAGCACGGTAACGACATCGCCGCCGTCATGACCGAGCCGATTCTGGGCAACTACGGTATCGTCCACCCCGTCGAGGGCTTTCACGAAACCCTCGAAGCACTCTGTGACGACCACGGCTCGCTCCTTATCTTCGACGAGGTCATCACCGGTTTCCGCGTCGGCGGCCTCCAGTGCGCCCAGGGGAAGTTCGACATCGACCCGGACATCACCACCGTTGGCAAGATAGTCGGGGGCGGCTTCCCGGTGGCGGCCGTCGGTGGCAAAAGCGAGATCATCGAGCAGTTCACGCCTGCCGGCGACGTGTTCCAGTCCGGCACCTACTCCGGCCACCCGGTCGGGATGGCCGCCGGCCTGGAAACGTTGCGGTACGTGGCCGAAAACAACGTGTACGACCACGTCAACGGGCTCGCCGAACGGCTCCGAGCGGGCCTGCAGGACATCCTCGAAGACCAGGCCCCCGAGTACACCGTCGTCGGGACCGACTCGATGTTCAAAGTCGTTTTCACCCGGGACGGCCCGGGGACCTTCGACGGCCACTGTGAGGCCGGCTGTACGCAACGGGAGGGCTGCTCGCGCTACGACCACTGCCCGAAGAACGGCGGCGATGTAAAGCAGGCCGAAACCGAGCGCTGGGAGCGGCTGTTCCGACCCGCAATGAAAGACCAGGGCGTCTTCCTCACCGCCAACCAGTTCGAGTCCCAGTTCGTCTGTGACGCCCACACCAGCGAGGACATCGAGGAGACGCTGGAGGCCTACAAGACGGCCATATGAGCGACGTCAGCTCGCTGTCCGAGAAGCGGATGTACGGCCGGACACACACGGAGACCCACGCCTACGTCGCGTCCGGACTCGGCGTTACCCGCGTCGAGACCGCCGGCGGTCAGATAGGCCGCTTCAGCCTCGCTCGTCGATGCGCGGCCCGCGACATCGCCGGCGCCGGCGGCGAAATCGCCGTCGCCACCGAAGAATCGGTGCTGGTCTCGACCGACGACGGGTTCGCTGAGACGGGCTTTGGCCCGGCAACGGCCGTCGGCTACGACGCCGACGGACTGGTGGCCGCGGGCGAGGGGCGTATCGCCCGCTACGACGACGGCGAGTGGTGGGGGATGGGCGCCGTCGACGACGTTCGGGCCCTCTCCGGCGATCTGGTCGCGGCCGCCGACGGCGTCTACGGCCTCCCCGGCTGCCCGTATCTGGGGCTGCACGACGCCGCCGACGTGGCCGGCCCCTTCGCCGCCACCGCGGACGGGCTCTACAGACGCGACGCCGAGGAGGGGTCCGTCGGTCCGGCGGAGAACTGGCTTCCGGTCCGCTCGGGTGCCCACGACGTCGTCGCGAGTGACGGTGACCGCGAGCAGGGTCTCGGAGAACACGACGGCGAGCGAGTCCATGCCGCCGACGCGGACACGCTGTACGAACTGACCGATACGGACGGCGCCAGCCCCGACCCACACTGGCGGCCCTGCGACCTGCCGGTCCGCGAGCGGGTCGTCGACGTGGCCTACGGCACGGACACCTACGCCATCACCGAGGACGCCACGTGCCTCGTCAATACGGCCGACGACGCCACCGCCGACGGCCGCGGCGGCTGGCGCGAGCGCTCGCTTGGGGTACCCGAAGTCGTCGGTATCGCGGTGGCCTGACGCCAGTCTCTGCCGGTGAACCAGCCGACGAGTTCCTGCTGATGAGACAACCGATCGGGCGGGTGTTCGCACCGACGCTGACATCTCTTCAGACGCGTCACTGGTTTTCCCAGCGCGCGAATCGAAAAGCGGTTTAGCGCGGCCGGTGACCCCTCCGACATGATTATCCCCGGCGCGGAGACACAGGCGTTCGCGGCGGCACTGGCCGAGGCCGCCGACGAGCGGCTGGGACGGGTCGAGTACGAGCGGTTCCCCGACGGCGAACACGTCGTCCGGGTCCCGGAGGCCGTCGCAGGCGAGCGCGCCGTCGTCGTCGCCTCGACTGTCGACAGCGACGCCCACGTCCAGTTGCTCCAGCTACAGGACGCGGCCCGAGAGGCCGGCGCCAGCGAGGTCGTCACCGTCATCCCGTACATGGGCTATGCCCGCCAGGACGAGGCGTTCCAGGGCGGCGAACCGGTCTCCTCGCGGGCGATAGCGCGGGCCGTCTCGACGGGCACCGACCGCGTCATCACCGTGACGCCCCACGAGCCGGCCGTCTGTGACTTCTTCACCGTCCCGGCGAGTAGCGCCGACGCCGCCGAGGTGCTCGCAGCGCCCCTGCCGGCGGACCTCGACGACCCGCTCTTTCTCTCGCCCGACGAGGGCGCTATCGACCTGGCAACGACGGTCCGGGATGCCTACGGCGAGGGCGAGACGGACTTCTTCGAGAAGGACCGGAACTACGACAGCGGCGAGATAACCATCACGCCCGGCGACGCGCCCATCGAGGGCCGCGACGTGGTGTTGGCCGACGACATCATCGCCACGGGGTCGACGATGAGCGAGTCCGTCGCCGTGCTGAACGACCGGGACGCCCGGCGTGTGTTCGTCACCTGTGTCCACCCGATGCTCGCGAGCGGCGCCCTGACGAAGCTGTCGGCCGCGGGCGTCGAGGCGGTGTACGGCACTGATACGCTGGAACGGGTGGCCAGCGAGGTCAGTGCTGCGCCAGTGGTGGCCGAGAAGTTGTAGCCCTCGCCGGCGCCGCTCTCGATCCGCCGTCCCTACAGCAGGACAACGGAAACACGTCGGGTACTCGCCGTCCTAATCCGACGCTTCCGCAGCCGTGACCGGAGCGATGGCGATCTCCATCGCCACGCCTTCCACGTCCCACGTCTTCCGGTGACCGTCTTCGACGCCGTCGAGTTCGTCGGCACGGACTTCCTTCTTGATGAAGGTCTCGTGTTCGCGGACGAGCGAGTCCACGCGCTCGTCGCCGATGTCCATGTCTACCACGATACGCGCCTCGATGTCCAGTTCGAGGTCCTTTCGCATCTCCTGGACCCGGCGGATGACCTCGCGGGCGTACCCCTCGCTCTCGATGTCCTCGGTGAGCGTAGTGTCGACGTAGACGGTGCCGCCGCCGTCGAGCGCGGTGAAGGTCGTCCCGGTGACGCCGTCGGGCGTCTCGCGGCGGAACTCGACCATCTCGTCGGTCAGTTCCACGCTCTCGCCCAGCGTGTCGGCGACCGACGCCCGGAGCGATTCCAGGGACGGCTCGTCGATGCTGGCCTCGTTCATGGCGTTCATCACGCGGCCGGCGTCGTCGCCGAAGGCCGGGCCGAGTTCGCTCATGTCGGCCTCGGCGGAGTAACGGAGTTCGCCCCACGCCTCGTCGGCGCCGACCACTTCAACCGCGCGGGCGTTCAGACGGTCGGCGACGATTTCCGACTGCGAGCCCACTGCGTCGGCCACCGCGTCGCTGTCGGTATCGACCACGACGCGCGTGACGGGCCAGCGCAGCTTCCGTTCGGCCTGCTGGCGGGCGTTCGAGCCGGCCTCCTCGACCTCCCGCACGACCTCGATTTCGGCCTCCAGTTCGGGGTCGTGCAGGTCGGCGTCGGCCTCGGGCCAGTCACACATATGGACCGTCGGGTGGCCCGACTCACCGGTCAGCGAGCCGTACACCTGCTCGGCGATGAACGGCGTGAAGGGTGCAAAGAGGGCTGCGACCTCCTCTAGCACGCGGTAGAGCGTGGCGTATGCGGCCTGCTTGGACTCGCTGTTTTCCTCCTCCCACATCCGTTCGCGGACGACCTGGACGTAGAACCGGGAGACGTCCTCGACGACGAAATCGAGCAGCTCGCCGACGGCCTTGTCGTTCTCGTAGTCGTCCATGTGGTCGGTCATCGCCGTCTTCACGCTCTGGAGCCGCGAGAGCACCCACTCGTCGGCGAGTTCGAGCTCGTCACGGAGTTCTGCGACGGTCGTCTCCTCCGGGCTAAAGTCGTCGGCGCGCATGTACGGCAGCGGGAACCGGGCGACGTTCCAGAGGATGTTGAGCCGGCGCTGCATCTCGGCGGTCTCCTCCCAGGAGAAGTTCATGTCCTCGCCCCGGGCGGTCACGGAGAGCAAGAACAGCCGCATCGGGTCGCGGCCGTGTCGCTCGATGACCTCGTGGGGGTCGACGAGGATGCCCTTCGATTTGGACATCCCGCGACCGTCGGGCATGTTGGCGTAGCCGTGCATCAGCACCTCCTTGTACGGAATCTCGCCGGTCGCCGCCGTCGACATGCCCAGCTGAGACCAGAACCAGCCACGGGTCTGGTCGTGGGCCTCCATGATGAGGTCGGCGGGCCACAGTTCCTCGAAGGCCTCCGTCTCCGAGGGGTAGTCGACGGTCCCCCACGTCGCCACCGAGGAGTCGAGCCAGACGTCGAAGACGTCGCCGACGCGGCTGTATGTGGTGCCGTCCTCGGTGATGGTGAGTTCGTCGACGGTCCCCTTGTGGATGTCCACGTCTTCGGGGGCTATTTCCTGGTCGACGCGCTCGGCGAGTTCCTCGCGGTCGCCGACGACGATGGCATCGTCCATATCGCCGGACCAGCCTTCGGCGGCGTCGCCGCCTCTGTTCGCGGACGAGTCCGCGCCGTCCTCGGGCAGCCAGATGGGGATGGGGATGCCCCAGTAACGCTGCCGGGAGACGTTCCAGTCGGGGGCCTCCTCGACGAAGTCCCGGAAGCGGTTGTCGCGGGCCCACGGGGGGTGCCACTCGCTGTCCTCGATATTCCCGAGCAGTTCGTCCTTGATGTCGGTGACCGTGATGAACCACTGGTCGGTGACGATGCGGACGATGTCCGTATCGCAGCGCCAGCACTGCCCCTCTCGCACCGTATGACCCCGTTCGCTGGCGAGGAGGTGGCCGTTCGCGTCGAGGTCGGCGATGATATCGTCGTTGGCCTCGCGGACGAACCGGCCGGCGTACTTCCCGGCCGCGTCGGTGTAGGTGCCGTCACTGCCGACCGGACAGACGGTTTCCAGCCCCAGTTCCTGCCCGCGTTCGAAGTCCTCCTCACCGTGGCCCGGCGCGGAGTGGACGAGCCCCGTGCGGTCGGCCTCGACGTAGTCGGCCGTGTACACCTGTCCGGACCCCTCGCCCTGTGCGTGGTCGGGGACCGCCTCGGCGAGCGGGTGGTTGTACTGCCAGTCGACGAGGTCCTCGCCGGTGAGTTCCTCGACGACCTCGTAGTCGTCGTAGCGGCCGGCCTTCAGCACGTCCTCGACGCAGGGTTCGGCGAGGTAGAGCCGCTCGGTCTCGCGCTCCACGGACGAGTCCCCGCTGTCCTTCACGGCGTCGACGCCGACGTATTCGAGGTCGCCGTCGGCAGCGACGAAGGTGTTGGCGACGATGGTCCAGGGCGTCGTGGTCCAGATGACGAGCGACCCGTCACGTTCTGCCAGGGGGAACTTCACATAGATAGACGGCTTGCCGACGTCGTGATACTCGACCTCGTTGTTGGCGATCCCGGTCTCACACCGGGGACACTGGTTGATGGAGCGCTGGCCCTGCTCGACCAGCCCGCGCTCGTGGGCCCGCTGGAACCCCCACCAGGCGGCCTCCATGTACTCCGGGGAGAGGGTCTTGTACGGGTTCTCCCAGTCCATCCAGACGCCGAAGTCCTGGAAGTCGCTCCGAAGTCCCTCTAGCTGCTCGTTGGCGAAGGATTTACACTCCTGGATGAAGTTCTCCTCGCCGAACTCCTCGATGTCCTTCTTGTTCTCGAAGTCCAGGCGCTCCTCGACCCTGGTTTCGATGGGCAGGCCGTGCATGTCATAGCCCGGCCGGTCGGTCACGTCGTACCCCTGCATGCGGAGATAGCGGATATAGCAGTCCTTCAGCGTCTTGTTCCACGTCGTCCCCATGTGGGCGGCCCCGGAGGTGTAGGGCGGCCCGTCGACGAAGAAAAAGTCCTCCCCGTCGGCCCGGTGCTCGACCGTCTGCTCGTAGGCGTCGACGTCGTCCCAGTAGTCGAAGACCCCCGATTCCACGCGCTCGGGGTCGTACTGGTCGTCGACCGCGGCGAACCGTTCCATACCGGGCTTATTCGCCGCCGGCATTAAATGGGAATCGGTTGCCCCGCCAGATTAAATGGGAATCGGTTGCCCCGCCAGCCACCAGGGCCCCGCGACCGTCCCGGGCCGACCGCGCGCCGGCGACACCGCTCCGAGGACTCCCTGCGGTCGCCCTCGCTCGTACTCCACGGCTCTCCGGCTCACTTCGTTCGCCGGTTCGCTTCGAGGGCTCCCTGCGGTCGCCCTCGCTCCGACCGAAAACGTAGTTCCTTTCCGTCGCTCGTGTGTTGAGTCACTACCAATGGTACATACGAGCGTCATCGGATGCGGGAACATGGGCAGTGCGCTGGTCACCGGGCTCTCGAAAGCCGGCGAGCACACGGTTGCCGCGTGTGACCTGGACCCGGACGCACTCGCCGCGGTGGCCGACTACGCCGACGAAACGACCGACGACATCTCGAAAGCGGCCGAGGCCGACGTGGTCTTCGTCGCCGTCAAGCCGGACATCGTCGAGGCCGTCCTCTCCGAACTCGCCCTCTCGCCCGAACAGACGCTCGTCACTATCGCCGCCGGCGTCCCCACCGACTTCGTGGAAGCTCGCACCGACGCCCGCGTCGTGCGTATCATGCCCAACCTCGCCGCGGAAACGCGTGACATGGCCGCCGCGGCGACCGGCGACGTCACCGACGAGGTTCGCCAGCTGCTCGCCGACGTTGGCGAGTTCGCCGAAATCGAGGAATCACGGATGGACATCGCCACGGCGGTCAACGGCAGCGGGCCGGCCTTCGTCTTCTACTTCATCAAGGCCATGTCCGAGGCCGGCGTCGCCGGCGGGCTCGACCACGAGAAGGCCCAGACGCTGGCCGCCCAGACGTTCAAGGGCGCCGCCGAGACGGTGCTGCGGGACGACCGGAGCGCCGACGAACTCATCGACGCCGTCTGCTCGCCCAACGGGACGACGATCGAAGGGATGGACGTGCTGTGGGACAGCGACGCCGACCGGGCGATGAACGACGCCGTCGCCGCCGCCGAACGCCGGTCGAAGGAGCTGGCGGCCGACTTCGAGGATGAGTGAGGCCGTCGACGGCAAGACGCTGTCGGCGACCCGACAGCTCGCCGCGGACGCCGACCGGGTCATCGTCAAAGCGGGGACGAACTCCCTGACCGACGCCGACTCGAACCTCGACGACACCAAGCTGGACAAGCTGGTCGACGACATCGAGGACCTGCTCTCGCGGGGCAAGGAGGTGTTGCTGGTTTCCTCCGGCGCCGTGGGGGCCGGCATCGGCCGGGTCGGCCACGACACCGGGACCGTCGAGGAGTCCCAGGCGCTGTCGACGGTGGGCCAGAGCCACCTGATGCGCCGCTACACGGAGAGCTTCGAGCGCTACGACCGCACGGTCGCCCAGGTTCTCATCACGGAACACGACCTGGACAACCCCGAGCGGTTCACGAACTTCCGCAACACCGTCGAGACGCTGCTGGACTGGGGCATCGTCCCCATTATCAACGAGAACGACGCCATCGCCACCGAGGAGCTTCGAATCGGCGACAACGACATGATTTCGGCCTCCATCGCCGTCGGCGTCGGGGTCGACCTGCTGGTAACGCTGACCGACGTGGGCGGCGTCTACACCGGCAATCCCAAGGAGGACGCCGACGCCCGGCGCATCGAGGCCGTCGGCCAGAACTACGCCGAAGTCGAGGACATCGTCTCCGCGAGCGCGGCGGGCGGGTTCGGCGGCATTCAGACGAAAGTGCGCGGGGCACGAGACGTGGCCGAACACGGCATCCCCGCGGTCATCGCGGACTCCGAGGAGCCGGACGTACTCCGGAAGACTGCCGATGCGGAATCGGTGGGCACAATATTCGTCCCCATCAACGGTGGACTAGATGACTGAGACGGACACGCACGAACAGGTGGCACAGTCCAACCGCGCAGCACTGCGGCTCGCGAACGTCGACGAGGCACAGCGAAACGCCGCGCTCGCCGACATCGCCGACGCTATCCGCGAGAACAGCGAGGCCATCCTCGCCGCGAACGGGACCGACGTCGAGGAGGCCGAGGCGATGCTCGCCGAGGGCGAGTACACGCAGGCGCTGGTCGACCGGCTCAAACTCGACGAGGGCAAACTCGAACGCATCGCGGGGATGGTCGAGTCCGTCGCCGAGCAGTCCGACCCGCTGGGGAAGACGCTCGCGGCCAGGGAACTGGACGAGGACCTGGAGCTGTACAAGCTCTCGGTCCCTCTCGGCGTCGTCGGCACCATCTTCGAGTCCCGCCCCGACGCGCTGGTCCAGATCGCCGCGCTCGCGCTGAAGTCCGGGAACGCTGTCATCCTCAAGGGCGGCAGCGAGGCCAGCGAGTCCAACCGGGTCCTTTACGAGACGATCCTTGACGCCACGGCCGACCTCCCCGAGGGCTGGGCGACGCTCATCGAGGCCCACGAGGAGGTCGATCGCCTGCTGGAGATGGACGACATGGTCGACCTCGTGATGCCCCGTGGCTCCTCGGAGTTCGTCTCCTACATCGAGGCAAACACCCAGATTCCCGTTCTGGGCCACACCGAGGGCGTCTGTCACGTCTACGTCGACGAGGCGGCCGACCTGGCGATGGCCGAGGACATCGCGCTCGACGCGAAGGTCCAGTACCCCGCCGTCTGCAACGCCGTCGAGACGCTGCTGGTCGACGAGGACGTGGCCGCCGACTTCCTCCCGGGCGCCGTTTCCCGCTACCGCGAGGCGGGCGTCACCCTCCGAGGGGACCCTGCGACCCGCGATATCGTCGACGTGGACCCCGCCACCGACGGCGACTGGCGCGCGGAGTACGGCGACCTCGAACTCGCCATCAAGGTCGTCGCCGACGTCTACGACGCCGTCGACCACATCAACGCCAACGGCTCGAAACACACCGAGTCCATCGTCACCGAGGACGCCGACGCCGCCGAGACGTTCATGACCGGCATCGACGCCGCCAGCGTCTTCCACAACGCCTCGACGCGCTTCGCCGACGGCTACCGCTACGGCCTGGGCGCCGAGGTCGGCATCTCCACGGGCAAGGTTCACGCCCGCGGCCCCGTCGGGCTGGAAGGGCTGACCACCTACAAGTACTGTCTGGAGGGCGACGGCCAGCTAGTCGCCAGCTACGCCGGCGAGGACGCCCTGCCCTTTGCTCACCGGGAGTTCGACGGCGAGTGGCACCCCGGCCATCTGGCCGACGAGTAAAGCCCTCGCCGGCTCGGCTCCGCCACTGCCCGGGCGCAGTGCCGACATGCGGTGAACCTACTCCGCCGCAATCGGCGCTTCGACCCCGCAGTGTCGGCAGAACGCGTCGCCGTCGCCGACCTCCCCGTGACACTGCCGGCAGGTGGCCGTCAGCTCGTCGCTGGACTGTGGCTGGTCGGCCCCACAGTCGGGGCAGAACGCGGACAGCGAACCGATCCCGCTGTCACAGTCGACACACAGCTTGCGTGCCCGCGCGGTCGGTATCCCCTCGGCTGTCGTCACGCCGTCGCTCGTCGTCGCATCGGCGGCTGCCGTCTCTGCCTGCTCAGCGGCGGCCGCCGCCTCGGACGCCACAGCGGCGGCCGCTTCGTCCCGCTCGGCGACACGGGCGGCGTTTGCGACCTCGCTTATCTCGCGGGCGACGGCCACGGGATTGGCGACGGTCTCCAGTCTGAACCCCTCGTACCCCTTGTCGGTGTCGACGGTGACGTTCCCGACGGCAAAGCGGCTCTCGACGTAGTCGATGTCGTACTCGGCGTCCTGAATTCCGGCCACCGGCACGCTGGAGAACTCCCGGCCGAACCGGCCCGTGTACGTCACGAGCTGGGCGTCGGTCAGCGCGTACTCGGTTGCATCCGAGAAATACGCCGAGGCCGCCCCGAGCGGGGCGAACGGCGACCCTTGGAGGGTCACCGCCTTGACCACCTTCGAGAGGAATCGCGTGCGGTAATCGGGCGTCAACACCCAGTGGAGCACCTGGTCGTCGGGGACGTTTTCGCGTAGCTCGTCGGTCGGGCTCTCGGCGTCGATGCCGTCGCCGACGGCGAGTTCTCCCGGCGGGGTCGCCTCGCGGCTGACGACGTCGCTGGCCGCAAGCTGGCTGATATCGCGGGCGAACGCCGCCGGGGCGGCGACGTAGGGAAACGCCATCCCCTCGTAGCTCCGATCCGTATCGAGGGTCACCGTCCCGATGCCGAGCCGATTCTCCAGGAAGCCGATGCTGTACTCGGCGTCCTGGATACCCACCAGGGGGACGCTGCTGAGTCGCTTCCCCAGGGTCCCGTCGTACTCGATAACCCGGCGGTCGGTCGCGGCGTACTGGGTCGTCCCGTAGATGAACGCAAACAGTGCCGAGCCCGCCACCGAGAGGAAGACGTACGCGAGGGCCGCGCCGGCCACCAGCATCGCTATCGAGGCACTCCCCGTGACGACGAAGGCGATGCCGCCGACGAGTCCGCCAAAGAACGCGCCCGAAAAGACGAACCTGAGCACCAGCGTCGGCAGCCGCGCGAGCAGCCGGGTCGTCTTATCGGGCTTGATCACCCACAACAGCTCCTCGTCGGGGAAGAGGTTCGTCTCCAGGCCGGCGACCGGCTCCGTCGTCGAAAGCCCCGAGCCGGGCGTGTACTCCTGGCTTCCCGTGGTGTCTCGCTTTCCGGCCTGCTGGGCGATGTCGCTGACCGCCCGCGTGAACTTCCCCGGAGCGGGGGTGTACGGAAAGGACGTTTCCTCGTACCCCCGGTCGGTGTCGATATTCACGGTCCCGAGGTCGAACAGTTTCTCTATCGAACCGATGCTGTACTCGGCATCCTGTACGCCCTCCAGGGGGACACTGGTCAGCGTCCGCCCGTAGATCCCGTCGTACTTGATGAGCCGGCGGTCCGTCGCGGCGTACTCGGTCGTCCCGATAAGGTACCGCAACAGCGGTCGGTGGCCGAGCAACGCCACGATGAGCAGCACGGCCCCGCCCGCGGCAGCGAGGCCGAGCGACTGTGACTGAAAAATCGCCCCGACGACGCCGAGGGTGATTCCCCCGACGAATACCCCCAGGACGACCGCACCCACGATGACACCGAAGCTCCGGCCGAGCAGCCGGGCCAAGGCATCGGGACGCACGACCCACTGGATTTCCTCTTCGTCATGGACATTCTCCCGTAGCTCCTGTGTCGGCTCGACTGTCTCCATGGGGGTACACTGTGGGAAAACGGTCTTATTTTTTGCGTCGGTGGCGCCTTTTGAGGTAAACGCCACCGACTGTTGATCTCGCATACGTTTCTCACCTGGCCAACAAGTAATCGACCGCTCTTTGCTTTGACCGCCACCGCGATACCGTGAACTACCTTGGGGACAGGCCCCGAGGCTTCGCCGCCTTGACCACACGTCCCAAGACGGGCCGGCGCCGATTCGCTCCCGCCAGCGGTCATGGACCCGCCGATAGTCGGGGCGCTCGGGCTGGCCCGTCGGCGGCTGTTGCTGGCACGGCCCCGTCGACCGGCATTGTGGAAGACAGCGACCAGTTGCGCTCGTCTCGAATACGGAGACTTTATCAAATTCAACTAATCTAGCCTGATTTAACATGCCAGAGACCACGCTCAGCAGGATTGATGAACTACTCGAAGGTGCACAAGCCGACGTGGACGACCCCGACACCATCTACAAGATACGAAACGCGCGACAGCTCGTTGGCGTGTTGGAACAGCGCCACGCGGACCTCGACGACGCGCTCGACGAGACGATCACCGACGAACAGGTTCTCAACAACCTCCGCGACCTGGGCTATCTGTAGGCGAGCCGACCGGTCGAACCGCGTCCGTTCCGAGGAAACCAAACCGCCAGCCGACGACCCACTACATGGACGAGCAATATGCCCGAGTACCCCGACACCGACAGCCAACACGCGCTCACCCCCGACTGCCGGCGCTGTCCCGAACTCGCGGATGCTCGGCAGTGCATCTCCTGGGGCAACGGCTCGCCGGACGCCGACGTCATCGTCGTCGGCGAGGCCCCTGCCGCCGGCGACCCCGACGCCGACCAGTGGCGGGGCGGCAATCTGACCGGGATGGCCTACACCTCCCGGGCGTCCGGGCGGAAGATACGCGACCTGCTCGCCGACGCGGGCTTCGGTCGCGAGGACTGCTACTACACGAACGCGGTGAAGTGTCACCCGCCGGAGAACCGAGACCCGACGAGCGAGGAACTGGCGAACTGCCGGCCGTACCTCGTCGAGGAGGTCGAGACCGTCGACCCGCGAGCGGTGCTCACGACCGGGAAACACGCCACGAAGACGGTGCTGGCACTCGACGGCGACTCGCCGGAGCGTTTTCTGGACAGCGTGCTGGAGCCTCGCTGGAGCGACACGCTCGGCGTGTCGGTGGTTCCCCTGCTCCATCCGAGCTACCAGGAGGTGTGGCTCTCGCGGCTGGGGTACGACGACGAGAGCTATATCGCGGCCGTCGGGCGAGTCCTCCGATAGCCGCCGGAGAAACTTTCATGACCGCGCCGGACGCACCGCCGACCATGGATGACTGCATCTTCTGTCAGATAGTCGCCGGCGACATCCCGAGCCACACGGTGTACGAGGACGACGACGTGCTCGCCTTCCTCGATGCGAACCCGCTCGCGCCGGGCCACACGCTCGTCATCCCTAAGAACCACCACGAGTCACTAAACGACCTCCCCGAGCAACTGGGCAGCGAGGTCATGTCGGCACTGCACCGGCTGACGCCGGCCGTCGAGCGCGCGGTCGACGCCCCCGCCAGCACCGTGGCGTTCAACAACGGCGAAGCGGCCGGTCAGGAGGTCCCCCACGTCCACGGCCACATCGTCCCCAGGTTCGAGGACGACGGCGGCCGCCCCATCCACGCGCTGGTCAGCGACCGTCCCGACCTGAACGACCGCGAACTCGACGACATCGCGGCGAAAATCAGCCTGTAGCTACTCGACGACCGGCGCGAAGCCGAGTTCCTCCCGGTCGGACTCGGGCAGACGATCAGTCTGCGATGAAGTTTACACGTATTCTCATTTATCACTGAAACTACTTGAAATAGCCGCCGCCCGTACTGAACTTTTTGTTTCAGGCCGCACGTCACGTACAGTATGACCACATCGACGCTCGCGCTGGTCGGCATCGCCGGCGGCGCCGGGACGACCAGGACGGCCGTGGAGATGGCGGCGACGCTGGGCCGGGCCGGCCGCTCGGTCGCAGTGCTCGACGCCGCCTTCGGGACACAGGGGCTGGCGACGCACGTCAGCGGTCGAATCACGGACGACATGACTGCCGTCGCCGTCGGCGAGAGCGCCTTCGAGACGGCGCTGTACGATACCGACTACGACGTGCCGGGACGGGTGACGTTCTGTCCGGCCCACGCACCCTTCGAACGGCTCGCCCGGGCGAAGACCCCCGACGCCGCACGGGCCGTCGAGACCGCGGTCGCCGACGCAGCCGCCCGGTTCGACCACGTGCTCATCGACGTGCCGCCGGTCGCGGCCAACCAGTCCGTCGCCGCGCTCACGGCCGCCGACCGGCGCGCGCTCGTCACGCCCGCGACCCGGCGCGGCGTCGATCTGCTGCCCAGACAGCGCGGCCGCCTTCGCGACCTCGACGCGCCCGCCGACGCCGTAGTCGCTACCCGCACCGACGCCGCCGACGCGGTCCCCGTCGAGGACGCCGACCACGGACTCCCCGAGGGCGACCCCGTCGGACCGGCCGCGCTCGACCCCGACTCGCCGCTCGCGCCGGCCGTCGCCGACGCTACCGAGGCCCTGCTGCGAACGGACCTGGACCTGACGTTCCCGGACGACGGGCTGTTCGATCGCCTCTCGTAACAATCGACGGCAATCGCACGCCGAGCGCGCGAACCCGGGGCTCGGGGCCGCGTGTCGCTGGCGACGCTAGAGGTCGGGCAGCGGAACCACGACGACGGCCGGTCGACCCGCTCCAGCAGCGCCGTCGCCGTCGATCCCACGCCCGACGCTCCCTCGGTCCCGGCGTTGGCGCCGACGACCACTACGTCGGGGTCCCGGGCCTCGACGGCCGCCAGCAGTTCCGTCGTCGGATCGCCCTCCCGGAGGTCGGTCTCGGGCATCGCCGCCGCCAGCCGCGACCGGGCGACGTTGGCCGCGTCGCCGGCGTCGCGCTCGTGGCGCTCCGGCTCCCTGATTCCGACGACGACGACGCTGTCTGCGGTCGGGTCGAGTCGCTCCTGCAGGTAGTCGGCCGCCGCTGCGGTCACGTGGACCGAGGCAGTGGCGACCAGGTAGTCGGTCATACCCGCCTCTGGGCACCCGGTCGGCTTCGAGCTTTCGACGCTACTCGTAGTCCGTGATCCCGAGTACGGCGTCACACTCCGGACACGCCCAGATCATCGGCGAACTCGCCGCCGGTGCGCGTTCGAGCCTGTTCGCCCAGTCCGTGATGTCGCTGTCGCAGTGTGGACAGAGCGCCATGCATGGTATTGGGTTTCTAATAGTTTTAACGCTTGGTATCAATCCTCAACCGCTATCGACCTCCGGTTCCGTTCCGGTCGGTCCCTCGCTTTACTCCACGGCTCTCTGCGGGCTCGCGGTTGCACCGCTTATGAGACGCTTCGCGCCTCGCACTCCCCGCGTCGCTTTCGGGGGACCTCCTTGCGGTCGGTCCCTCGCTTTCTCCACGGCTGGGTCGACGGCGTCGGCGAGCAGACGGAGCGGTCCATCTGGGAGCAGGGTGTCACCCACTGGGACGAGTTCGAACCGGGCGTCCTCGGCGGCAAGCGGGGCGACCGCATCGACCAGTTCATCCACGAGGGCCGCGAGTATCTCGACGCGGCCGACGTGGCCTACTTCGACCGGCAGTTCCCCAGCAGCGAACAGTGGCGCCTCTACGAGACCTTCTCCGAGCGGGCGTGTTTCTTCGACATCGAGACCACCGGGCTGGACGAACGTCGCAACCGGGTGACGACCGTCTCGCTGCACCAGGCCGGCGACACGGAGACGCTCGTGGCCGGCGACGACCTCACCGCCGGCAACCTCCGGGCGGCCTTCGCCGACGCCGACCTGCTGGTCACGTTCAACGGCAAGCGCTTCGACGTCCCCTTCCTCGAAGCGAACTTCGACATCGACCTCCAGCGTCCGCATCTCGACCTCATGTACACCTGCAGGAAAGTCGGCCTCTCGGGCGGGCTGAAACAGGTCGAGCAGGACGTCGGCATCGAGCGTGCTCGCCCGAACGTCTCCGGTCGCGATGCAGTCCGTCTCTGGCGCGAACACGAGCGCGGGCAGGACGGCTCTCTGGAGACGCTCATCTCCTACAACCGTGAGGACACCGTCAATCTGCGGACCCTGGCCGACGAGGTGACGACCCGGCTAGACGAGCAGGTCTTCGTTCGCTGAGCCGTCTCATTTCACCGCTGGCTTGCGGTCTCGCCGTCGTTCTCCCGGCGTGAGCAGGTGTGTCCGGCCGGCGAGAAAGCCCACCAGCAGGCCGGTGAAGTGAGCGACAAGCGCCGCGCCGGGGTTGGCCGTCAGCAGCGTGATGACCGCCGCCAGCAGAACGCCGGCGGCAAGCTGGAACCGGGGCGGGAGTTCGATACCGGCGACGAGCATCTCGGTGAGTCGGTTCGCCCCGAGCAGGTAGCCGTACAACCCCAACACAGCGCCGCTCGCGCCCAGCACGCTCACCTGTGCGGGCATCCCCGGAACCAGCGGGCCGACGATGCCGACGAGGGCTACCTGTGTCACGCCGGCGAGGGCCCCGACGCCGACGAAGAAGGCGTGAAAGCGGGCGCCCGTCGTCAGCCGTTCCACTAGGAAGCCACCCAGCGCCAGCGCGAGCGCGTTGGCGACCAGATGCGAGACGCTCGCGTGGGCGTACACGCTCGTCACCAGCGTCCACGGCCGGGCGAGCAGCGGGTTCGACAGCGCGAACAGCCCCCGCCAACCGACGGACGCCGCGACCTGCTGGCAGGCGAAGACCGCCAGAACGAGCGCCAGCGTTACGACCGTCGGGCTGCGTCGGAAGGCACGCATACGCTACGGTAGGCGGTCTGCGTACAAGAAGGTCGGCGATGGTGCAAGCCGTCACGACGACCAACGCGCTGCTGACGCCCCAGCCGATGGGCAGTGTTTAGTTAAGCGACAACGACGACAAACAGCCAGAAAGCCCCGGCCTGCTACACTCGGGGGCCTCGCTGCGCCCCTCAGTCACTCCGTTCCCTGCGGTGCTTACATCGTCCGCCTTCGTGTAGCAGGCCACGGGGAGACCTGCGGTCTCCCGAGCAGTCGGCGCTTCGCGCCGACAACGCCCCTTTCAGCCCCACCCGTAGCCTATTAACCAGCCGGCATGGGTGGGGCTGAAAGGGGCCGCGTTCTCAGCGAACCCCGGCGTTCGGGAGAGCAAAGCTCTACCGCAGCCCATCAGAAATCTTCGATTTCTGAGGACGACGCAAGCACCCACTGGAGCGTGGTTCGAAAGGCGCTACGCGCCTTTCGTCATCACGAAAGAGCTTCGCTCTCTCGAACGACAGCAAGCCGCGGGAGCTGAGAACGCGGGGGCTTTCTGGCTGTTTGTCGTCGCTGTCGCTTAACTAAACACTGCCCCGAGACCACGCCCAGTCGGACTGCGGTGTCACGTGTATCCATCGTAACGACCCGTCCAGCCCGTAACCGTCCGACTTTTGCCGGACGGGGCCATCTCCTCGATAATGGCCGACCTGCAACTCACGGACAACGTGCCCCCGGAGGCCGACGATGGCGTCTGGCTGGCCTGTATCGAGTGCGGGGAGACGTTCGCTCCCTTCGACGACATCCGCTACACCTGTGACAACTGCGACGGACTGCTGGAGGTGCGCTACGACGACCTGCCCACGTTCGACGACTTCGAGGGCGAGGGGTCGGGCGTCTGGCGCTACCACGCCGCCCTCCCCTTCGACGTGGGCGTTACCCTCCCGGAGGGGAACACGCCGCTGCACGAGGTGCCCCGGACGGAGGAGTCGGTCGGCGTCGACAGTCTGCGCGTGAAACACGAGGGAATGAACCCGACGGGGTCGTTCAAAGACAGGGGGATGACCGTCGGCGTCCGGGTGGCCCAGGAGGTCGGCGTCGACCGGCTCGCCTGTGCCTCGACGGGGAACACGTCGGCGGCGCTGGCCGCCTACGGCGCTCGCGCCGGCCTGGAGACGCTCGTCCTCCTTCCTGCGGGGAAGGTCGCCGCCGGGAAGATAGCCCAGGCCGCGCTGCACAAGGCCCGGATTCTGGAGGTCGACGGCAACTTCGATCAGTGTCTCGACATCGTTCAGGACCTGGCCCAGCGGGGCGAGGCATACCTCCTGAACTCCCTCAACCCGTTCCGCCTGGAGGGCCAGAAGACGATCGGCCTGGAAATCATGGAGGAGCACCACCGGGACTACGGCGAGTTCCCGGACCGCATCATCCTCCCTGTCGGTAACGCGGGCAACACCGCGGCGCTGTACAAGTGTTTCCGCGAACTCGTCAAGTCGGGCGCCATCACGGAGGACCAGGTGCCCAAGCTCACCGGCGCACAGGCCGAAGGCGCCGCGCCGATGGTCGAGGCTATCGAGGAGGACCACGACGAGACCCGCCGGTGGGAGTCCGTCGAGACCCGCGCGACCGCCATCCGCATCGGCAACCCGGTCAATGCCCCGAAGGCGCTGCCGGGCATCCGCGCCACCGGCGGCACCGCCGTCGCCGTCTCCGACGAGGAGATAACCGAGGCCCAGCGCGAACTCGCCGGCGAGGGCGTCGGCGTCGAGCCCGCCTCCGCGGCCTCCATCGCGGGCCTGCACAAACTCCGCGAGGAGGGCGTCGTCGAGGCCGACGAATCCGTCGTCTGTCTCACGACGGGCCACCTGCTCAAGGACCCCGACGCGGCCGCCGAGGCCGGCAACGACCCCGAACCGGTCGCCAACAGCACCGAGGCCGTGCTGGACCTCATCGAAGACGAGTCGTCGGCCGGGACGGTTCGACGAGGGGCGTCGAAGGCCGTCAAATCGCCGCTGGGGCTGGTCGCCGGCGGGCTCGGCCTCGCGTATCTCCTCCGGAAACTCCGCTCGGAAAAGTAAGGTCGGCGGTCGACCCCTGCGACACGCTCCCGGGACATTCTTATCGCCCATCCGGCCGAAATCAAGACGTTACGATGGTCTCAGACACCAGCCCCCGTCGCACCGCGCCGACGACCGCCGCCCGACGCCGGAGGACGGCATGACGGGCGTCTACGGACGGGCACTCGGCGGGGACGCCGACGAGCTCCATCCCAACGTCCGCGACCGGTACAGCCTCGGACCCGAGGGCGGCGTCACCGTCGGCCGGGGCCGGATGGACATCTCCCGCGGCGTCCACACGCTGCCCGCGCTGTACGCGATGGCGAGCCGGGACATGCTCTTTCCCGAGGCCGGTCACGACGTCCGCTTTGCCGTGACGACCGTCGACGACGAACTGAGCGGGCACGAAGCGATGATGACTCGCCGTATCTTCAACTTCGACGGGACCCGCCGGCGGTTCGATAGCGCGACGGTGTGGGACGAGCGCAACGAGCGCCTGCTGGACTATCTGGGCAGCGGTGGGCTCATCGCGACCGAACTCCACCCCCGCGTCGAGGACGGCGCGCTCGTGGTCGAGGCGGGCCGACAGTGGCTCCACCGGAAGGGCCGCTACGTCGGCCTGCCTGAGACAATGGAAGCCAGCGTCGAGGTCCGGGACCGCTACGACGAGACCGGCGAGCGATACCACGTGCTGGCGACCGTCGAGAACCCGCTGGCGGGCCACGTCCTCAGCTACCGCGGGACGTTCACCCAGGAACGCGAGGCCCGCAGCGACCACGACGTCGAGCGGCTCAAACCGATGCGGGGACTCCCGAAACTCCCGCCCGCATGAACACTGTCGCGGGGAGTGCCACCGACGCCGTTCCCGCCGCCGGTGCCCTCCATTTGACTGCCTCGCTCGCTCCCGGTCGACGGTCCCACTGCTGCCACACTGACCGCCCCGTGACTCCTCATCACCGGCCTGCTGGGTCCGGCCGCACTCGCTCGTCGGCGTGATCCTCGCCGGCCCGGCCATCATCGCCGTCGGCCTCCGGACCGGCCCTCGGGCTCGACGTCGCCACGATGGTCGCCATACATGCCTCGCTCAATGCCGTCGGCTTCGCGCTGCTGGGCTGGTTGGATGGCGACCCGAAGTTCCGTGGCGGCACCATCGCTCGCTTCCTCCCCGTTCTTTCCGAGACGCCTACCGCTGATCCGCGTCTCCCTACTGTTCCGTGTCCGCCACGTCACTTCGAGGACCCTCGTTCCGTCCGGGTCCCCGCTGCTTGCGGGTCGTTCCGCCCCGCTCACCCTACGGAGACGTATCGCTGCGCTCGACGTCTCCCTACTGCTCCGCTGCCCCGGGCTCCAGCCGATACCGGACCGTCGACTCCCCGGCGAACTTCGGTCCCGACCCGGACCGCGTGAACCCGGTGGCCTCGACGGCGGCTTCGACCTCGGAGTCGTCGGCCGTGACGAGCAACTCGACGGCCATATGCTCCCCTTCGGCGAACGTTATGGGCTCCGTCAGGAGCCGCTCACAGACCTCCGTCGGCCCGGCAAGCTGTGTCACGTGGACCGTCCCCTGTTTGGCATCGTAGCTCACGAAGCCCACCACGTCTTCGCCCTCCGTCGCCACCCGGACCGTCCGGTCGTGGACGAGGTTGCGCATCACGTCGGGCGGGCTGTCCGCCAGTTCGGCGAGACGCCCGGCGTCGGCCTCGACGGCGTCACGTATCTCCATGCTCGACACTGTGTGCCCCACGCAAATAAACGGTGTGTCGGTGGCTCCCATGCCGACGGGACGGGGAAGATGGACACAGTTATCCCGAGCGACGGCAAATCCGTGTGCATGACTCACGGACACACCGGACGGGTGATCGGATGCGCGTAATCGCGAAGTTCGGCGGCACCAGTCTGGGGAGCGGCGACCGTATCAACCGGGCCGCCGACTCCATCGCGGCCGCCGTCCAGCAGGGCCATGAGGTCGGCGTCATCGCCTCGGCGATGGGTAACACGACCGACGAACTGCTCGAAGGTATCGAGTACGACGCCGCCGATGCGGACCGCGCCGAAATCGTCTCCATGGGCGAGCGCATCTCCGTCCGGATGCTCAAGGGCGCGCTCAACGCCCGCGGCATCGAGGCCGTCTTCCTCGAACCCGGCAGCGAGGACTGGCCCATCATCACCGACGAGTACGGCGAGGTCGACGTCGAGGAGACCAAGAAACGCGCCCACGCGCTGGCCGGCCGGATGAAAGACGTCGTCCCCGTCATCACTGGCTTCCTCGCAGAGGACCACGAGGGCAACGTGACGACCCTCGGACGGGGGGGTTCGGACACCACCGCCGTCATGCTGGGCAACTACATGGACGCCGACGAGGTCGTCATCGTCACCGACGTCGAGGGCGTCATGACCGGCGACCCCCGCGTCGTCGAGGGGGCCCGCAACGTCGGCGAAATCAGTGTCGACGAACTCCGCTCGCTCTCCTTCCGCGGCGCCGAAGTGGTCGCCCCCTCCGCGCTCTCATACAAGACCGCTAACCTCGGGATCCGTGTCGCCCACTACCAGCACGGCGACCTCCTGACCGGCGGCACCAGCATCGAGGGCCAGTTCCAGAACCTCATTGACCTCCACGAGGGCCCCGTAGCCTGTGTCACGGTCGCCGGCCGCGCCATCCGCAACAGCCCCGGCATCCTCGCCGACCTCGCCTCTGCCATCGCCGACGCCGGCATCAACATCGACGCCAACTCCTCCGGGATGGACTCGCTGACCTTCTACGTCGGCGAGGACGACGCCGACAAGGTCGAGTCGCTGCTGCACGACCGCATCGTCGACGACGACACCCTCTCCTCTGTCACCGTCGAGGACGGCATCGCCGTCATCCGTGTCACCGGCGGCAACCCCAGCGAGCACGCACTGCCCTACCGCGTCGTCGACCCGCTCGCCGACGCCCACATCCAGCTGTACGACGTCGTCACCTCCGCGACCTCCGTTTCCGTCTTCGTCCCGTGGGACGACCGCGAGCAGGCACTGGAACTGGTTCAGGGCGTCTTCTAACCACTTTTTGCACGCTCCGGCGGTCGAGCGCGACTGCGCTCGACAC
>PXQZ01000048.1:22292-24885 GCA_003021755.1 Halobacteriales archaeon QH_8_67_36
TCGTCGTACACCTCGTGGTGCTGGTGGTGGGTGTGGCCCATAATCAGCAGTTCCTCCCCGTCCAGCAGGTCGGGGCCGAACTCCTCCGGGTAGGTGTAGTGGTCGGGGTCGTCCGGGTGGCCGTGGACGATCTTCACGCGGTCCTCGAACAGCAGGAGTTCGTCGGGCCGGTCTCCAAGCCAGGCAAGCCGGTCGTCGCCGAGCTGTCCCCGGGCGTGTTCGACGCCGGCCTGTGCCATCCCGTTGAACGTGAAGGGGGTCTCGCCGGCCACCGCGCGGTCGTGGTTGCCCATCACCGTCGGGACGGGAACGGTCGGCCAGGGGCCCTCGGCCGGGGCCGCCGGCTCGCCCCGCATCGCGTCGACGCAGTCGGCGTGCCACGGGTTGTACCCCACGACGTCACCGGCACAGACGAGGTGGTCGACATCGGGCATATCGGCGAGCACCTCCCGGAGGGCGACCCGGTTGCCGTGGGTGTCGGAGATGACGCCAACCTTCATGCTGTGCTAGTAGCGTGTGGAAGGTCTTGAGTGTCCGCCATCGTTCGGGCGGTGAGTCCGGAGCCCACGACGGCTTACGCTCCGTTGTACACCGACAGGTCGAACTCGGGGGCCTCGCCGCTGACGCCGGCCGAACAGACGGCGTGTTCGAACCCATGGTCGTACACTTCGCGGGCGGCCGCCTCGGCCGTCTCGGCCGCGAGGTCAAAGGCCGTCGGCTCGTCCTCCTCGTAGGTGGCGACCAGTGTCGGCTCCGTGACTTCTTCGACGACCAGCGCGTCCCGGCGGACGGTTCCGACGACCGCGCCAGGCCCGTCGGCGGTGGTGGTCGGGTCCGCCGCGTCGAGGCCGACGATGCCCGCGATGCGGGGCGTGTCGTGGTCGTCCTTCTCGAAGTCCAGCGCGAGCAGCGGCTCCGCCAGCGCGTCGCGGGCGGGGTAGCCCAACCCGAGCTTCTCGGCGATGGGGTCTACGTGGGAGCCGTTGCCCACGACCGCACCCCGCCCGGTGAGCCGGACCCCGTTGTAGGAGATGTAGGGGTTGTCCGTCTCGGGGGCGTCCGGCGTCGGTTCGACGGTAACGGTGTCGTCCCGTCGTATGGCCTGTCGGTTCGGGAACGAGCGCGAGGAGACACGATACGCGCCGACCGTGGGGCCGACGACGACGAAGCGTCCGACGTACATACGGGTTCCTCGCTCGGGGCGTGGCAAAGCCGTGTCGATGTCGAGCCAAGGGTTGAAATACGAAGACGCGACCGGCCTCGCCGTGACGACCGTATCCGCACACTGCACGAGGCGGCCGTACGACTGGACGAATCTCCCAGCAAAGCAGCCTACGAGGATCTGGAGCCGACGCCCGCCTCGGCGACTATCGCCACCGCGACGACACCCAGAAAGAGATGATTATCTTGATTCGGCGAGAGAATCCTGCCCTTCCCGTGAGTGACGAGCGTTCCGACGCTCTGTCGGCCGAGACGGCAATTGCGCCCTCCTCCGTGCGAACCGCCACGGAAAGGACCACTACGAGGTTTCCGGCGGCGCTCGGACAGTCATCGACGAGATGCGGGACGTCGACGAATGACACAATCCGCTCACTCCGCAACACTGAAATACGACACACGGATATTTTGGTGTACACGTTGCCGGCTGCGGCCGGCGACGAACGTGTCAAAGTTCCATGGGGTAGCGGCCAATCCTGAAGCCTTCTGGGGGCTTCGACCCAGGTTCGAATCCTGGTGGAACTATTCCTGCGGCAGGCAACTCCGCGAGTCGCCGTATCGATAAAAGAAGGATCCGGACCCTGCGAGTCGTAGCGCCCGAGCGAAGCGAGGGTGACCGTCTCGCTCCGGTCCGAATCCAGAATCTAGTAACCCAGCGACTCTCGAACCAGTACCAGCGTCGTCCGGCCTTCTTCGGCTTCCTGACGGTAGATGAGCTGCTTGCCTATCATGCTCCCGGCGCCGTAGGCGTCCTGTGCCCGGGCGTCCTCTAGCGGGTAGGCGACGGCCTCCAGTCGGTCCAGCGCGGCGTCGAGGTCGGTGACTATCTTGTTCGTGCCGGCGACCAGCAGGAGGTTCTCGGCGGCGAAGGGGTACGCTCCGATGCGGCTACCGGAGGCGTCGGCGGCGACGAGTTCGCCCGTGGCGGCGATGGCGTTGACGCTGCCGACGAAGTAGTCGCTGGCCTGGGCCTCCCGGCGGGCGCGCTGGCGCTCGGCGTCGTCGTCGATACCGTACACCTCGGCGTGGCGGTTGTCCCAGTCGTGGTCCCCCTCCATGAGGTGGTCCATGAAGCCGATTTCCTCCAGTGTCGTGGAGTGGCCGTCCATCACGCCGGCGCCGGCCGGAATCCGTGACGTGAGCTCCTCTAGAGCTGCCTCCGCGTCGTCGACGACGACCACGTCGAAGCCGCGTCCTTCGAGGTTCTCGACGGCGGCGTCGAGTTCCTCGTCCGTCGGATGTGTGTCCAGCGATTCGTCATAATCCACGCTCTCGGCGTAGCCGTCCTTCTTCGAGGCCATGTCGTGACGATGGCGGCCCCGGCTGATAAGCGCTCCCGGACACCGCCGTTACCGGGTAACACCGACGCCACCAT
>PXQZ01000049.1 GCA_003021755.1 Halobacteriales archaeon QH_8_67_36
GTCCCCCTCGACGTTCAACACGAGCACCGCTCCCTCCTCGATGGCCGCGACCCACTCCGCGTCGTCCGTCGTCCCGTCGAGCACGCCGAGGACGACCCGGTGGCTCCCGCCGGTCCCCTCGTCGGCCGCCATCTGGTCCTCCACGGCTTGCAGGTCCAGTCCCTCGAAATCACTCATACCGAAGATTCATGCGTGCGACCAGCAAAAACCTGCTCCCCGTGTCTGACGCCTGGCGTGCGCGAGCGTGATCGGAGCGTAATTAGAGTTTCCCCTGCAGATAGATTTTCTCGTCGGTCTTGGTGTCGACGGCGTCCCGGTGGACGGTGTAGTCGTCGTCCGTGCCGCTGTCCCACCCGAGATCGGAGCGGACGGACGTGTCGAGCTCCGGGTCGGGGTCGACGGACACCGTCTCGCTTCCGACCGCTGTCACACGGCCGAGCGTCGTCTCGCCGGCATCGACGACCGTCTTTCCCTCGTCGTCGTCGGTGAACGTAACTGTCATCACGATGATCAATGAACGCCATCCAGTAGTAGCTAGTGCCTGCAGAGACAGGGACGGCCGGACCTGCCATCGAACGCAGAGAAAGAGTGTGACACTGGGCGTATCACGTCGGGGCCGCTACCGCCGTCTCGATGAACAACTATAAGTACCGGAAGTAACCAGATACACCTGCTTATGTCCAACAACGAGGGCACGTCGGGATCTCCGGCGGATCGAGTTCTTCCAGGGCACACTGGATTCCACGTCTGAGATAACGGACGCACGGGTTTTCGACACCACGCTGCGCGACGGTGAACAGTCACCACGCACGTCGTTCAACTACGAGGACAAACGCGAGATAGCGGCCGTACTCGACGAGATGGGTACTCACGTCATCGAGGCCGGGTTTCCCGTCAACTCCGACGCGGAATTCGAGGCCGTCCGCGACATCGCCGAGGCCACCCACGTGACGACGTGCGGACTGGCGCGTGTGGTCGAGACGGACATCGAGGCGGCCCTGGATTCGGGTGTGGACATGGTCCACACCTTCGTCTCGACGTCCGACGTACAGTTGCAGGACTCCATGCACGCGACCCGTCAGGAGGCGCTTGACTCGGCCGTCGAGTCGGTCGAGCGCATCACGGAGGCGGGCGCCGAGTGCATGTTCTCGCCGATGGACGCCACCCGAACGTCGGAAGACTTCCTCATCGAAGTCATCCAGGCGACATCGGACGCGGGAGCGGACTGGATCAACATCCCCGACACCTGTGGGGTCGCGACGCCCCGTCGGTTCTACGACCTCATCGAAATCGTCGACGCGCACACGGACGCGCGAATCGACGTCCACACCCACGACGACTTCGGGTTCGCCTCGGCGAACGCGATTTCGGGGTTCGAGGCCGGCGCGAGCCAGTCGCAGGTGTCGGTCAACGGTATCGGCGAGCGGGCGGGCAACGCGGCCTACGAGGAGGTCGTGATGGCGCTCGAATCGCTCTACGACGTGACCACGGGCATCGACACGACCCGTATCACGGAGCTGTCCCGGTTAGTCGAGGAGAAATCGGACATCCCGGTGCCGGCGAACAAGCCTATCGTCGGGCGCAACGCCTTCTCCCACGAGAGCGGCATCCACGCCGCGGGCGTCATCGAGAACTCCGACACGTTCGAACCCGGCGTCATGACCCCCGAGATGGTCGGCGCCGAGCGCGAACTCGTGTTGGGGAAACACACCGGCGCCCACTCGGTTCGGGAGCGACTGGTCGACGCGGGCTACGCCCCAACGGACGCCGAGGTCCGCGAGGTGACCCGCCGCGTCAAGGAGTTCGGCGCGGAGAAACAGCAGGTCACCATGAGCGAACTCGAACGGTTCGCCCGGGAAGTCGGTGTCGACGAGGAGAGCGAGGGGGTCCGGGCGTAGGTCGATGACGGTCGCTGCGACTCGCCGGCCGTCACCAGCCCGTCGTGGCGTCGTCGGCCCGGCTCGCCGAAACCCATCACAGAACGTTTATTACCCCGCGCCGACAGAGAATCGACGTGATGACAGCGTGCGCTGGCCGTTCGGTCCGCCGACCCGCCAGCGGCGCGCTCCTTCTTCGCGCCGGCCGTATTGTAGGGGCGTTCTAGCCCCACACTACCTCCCCCAAGCCCGACCCGTACCGATCATCCACTATCCACTAAACACCCCAGCTATGCACACAGCACACACGAATACCACGTACCGACCGACGAACGGAGGGCGAGCATGAGCGAGCGCGCATCAGTGCCCGCCGACGAGGAACAGACTGACGACGCCGACGGCGAACAGGCCCCGGTCACTACCGGCGCCCAGTCCGTCGTCCGCGCGCTCGAAAACGCCGGCGCGGAGTACATCTTCGGCGTTCAGGGCGGGGCCATCATGCCCGTCTACGACGCCCTGTACGACTCCGACGAGCTGAACCACGTGACGATGGCCCACGAGCAGGGGGGCTCACACGCCGCCGACGCCTACGGCATCGTCACCGGTACGCCCGGCGTCTGTTTCGCCACCTCCGGCCCCGGCGCGACGAACCTCGTCACCGGCATCGCCGACGCCAACATGGACTCGGACCCGATGATCGCGCTCACGGGCCAGGTCCCCACTGATTTCGTCGGCAACGACGCCTTCCAAGAGACCGACACCGTCGGCATCACACAGCCGGTCACCAAGAAGAGCTACTTCGCCGCGGATTCGGACACCGTCGGCGACAACGTCGGCGAGGCCTTTGCACTCGCCGACGCCGGCCGACAGGGGCCGACGCTGGTCGACCTCCCGAAGGACGTCACGCAGGGCGAGACGGACGTCGAGCCCAGCGAGCCGACGACGCCCGACACCTACCACGTCCACGAGGAGGCCGACGACGAGGCCGTACAAGAGGCCGCGGACGCGCTCGCGGCCGCGGATCGGCCCGTCGTCCTCTCGGGCGGCGGCGTTATCAAAGCCGACGCCTCGCCGGCCCTGCGGGAGTTCGCCATGGAGTACGAGATTCCGGTCATCACGACGATGCCCGGCATCGGCTCCTTCCCCGAGGACCACGAACTCTCGCTGGAGTGGGCCGGGATGCACGGCACCGGCTACGCCAACATGGCCATCTCCAACACGGACTGCATGCTGGCCATCGGCACCCGCTTCGACGACCGCCTGACCGGCGGCGTCGACTCCTTCGCTCCCGACGCCGACATCATCCACGTCGACATCGACCCCGCCGAGATATCGAAGAACGTCTACGCGGACTACCCGCTCGTCGGCGACGCCCGGAAGGTCCTGCGACAGCTGTTCGACGCTATGCCCCGCATCCCCGACGTGGATGCGTGGCGCGAGCAGTGCCAGACCTGGAAAGACGAGTACCCGATGACCTACGACACGCCCGACGACGAACCGCTGAAACCACAGTACGTCGTCGAGACGTTCAGCGACCTGACGCCGGACGACACCATCGTCTGTACCGGCGTCGGGCAACACCAGATGTGGGCCTCCCAGTTCTGGGAGTACACCGAACCCCGCACCTGGGTTTCCTCGCACGGGCTGGGGACGATGGGGTACGGCGTCCCCGCGGCCATCGGCGCCAAGCTCGCCGCCCCGGACCAGGAGGTCGTCTGCTTCGACGGCGACGGCTCGTTCCTGATGACAGTCCAGGAACTCTCCGTGGCCGTCCGTGAACAGCTCGACATCACCTACGTCGTCCTGAACAACGAGGCGGTCGGGATGGTCCGCCAGTGGCAGGACGGCTTCTACGAGGGCCGACGGATGGCCTCGGAGTACCCGTGGATACCCCAGTTCGACAAGCTCGCCGAGGCCTTCGGGGCCCGCGGCTTCCGGCTGGAGGCACAAGAAGACGTCGAAGAGACGATTCAGGCCGCCCGAGAGTACGACGGCCCGAGCGTCATCGACGCCCACATCGACCCCGGGGAGAACGTCTTCCCGATGGTCCCCAGCGGCGGTGACAACGGACAGTTCGCACTGAAAGAGGACCACCTGGAGCTACTGTAATGACTGGAGGAATGCCCGGCCCCGCGCCACCGGAACGGATGCAGCCGACGGGACGACGGAACACGCAGGGAATCCGCATCGACCCCGAGGCGGAAGTGACCCACGAGCCCCGGCAGGCGGTCCTGTCGGCGCTCGTCAAGCACAGACCCGGCGTGCTGTCCGAGGTCTCGGCGCTGTTCAGCCGCCGGCAGTTCAACATCGAAAGTCTCACCGTCGGGCCGACGGTCGACGACGACACGGCCCGGATGACCATCCTCATCGAGGAGCCAGAGCCCGGCATCGACCAGGCCAAAAAGCAACTTCGCAAACTGGTCCCCGTCATCGAGGTGGCGGAACTGGACCCGTCCGCGGTCCGCCGGGAACTGGCGCTCATCAAGGTCGGTGGGGAGAAACCGGACGACGTGAACGCCGTAGCGGAGATGTACGACGGGCAGGCCGTCGACGCCTCCACGGACTCCGTGACCGTCGAGATAACGGGCAGCAAGCAGAAGATCGACGCCGCCGTCGAGGCGTTCGAACAGTTCGACGTGCAGGAGGTCGTGCGGACCGGGGCCGCCGCGCTGGAACGAGGCCCCACGACACTGGAGAAACATGACTGACGAGCTCAACACGACAGTCTACGACGACGCCGACGCCGACGTATCGCACGTGACCGACGAGACAGTGGCCGTGCTCGGATACGGCTCCCAGGGCCACGCCCACGCGCTGAACCTCCACGACTCCGGTGTCGACGTCATCGTCGGCCTCCGTGAGGGGTCGTCCTCGCGCGAGGACGCCGAGGCGTCGGGCCTGACGGTCAAGACGCCGGACGTGGCGGCCGCCGAGGCCGATCGCGTCGTCATGCTTGTCCCCGACACCGTCCAGCCGGCGGTGTACGAGGCCATCTCCGACGGGCTGGAGCCGGGCGACACGCTGCAGTTCGCCCACGGGTTCAACGTCCACTACGGCCAGATAGAGCCCCAGGAGGGCGTCGACGTGACCATGGTCGCGCCCAAATCCCCCGGCCACCTCGTGCGACGGACCTACGACCGCGGCGAGGGCACCCCCGGTCTCATCGCCGTCTACCAGGACGCCACCGGCACAGCGAAGGAGGGCGCGCTCTCCTACGCGAAAGCCATCGGCTGCACGCGAGCGGGCGTCATCGAGACGACGTTTCAGTGTCTGAACGAACTCAAGCTCATCGTGGACCTGATGTACGAGGGCGGCCACATGGAGATGTGGAACTCCGTCTCGGACACCGCCGAGTACGGCGGACTCACCCGCGGAGCAGAGGTCATCAACCGCGAGGGCATGGAAGACGTACTCGATGAAATTCAGAACGGCGAGTTCGCCCGCGAGTGGATCACCGAGAACCGGGCCGGCCGCCCGAGCTACGAGCAGTACCGGCAGGCCGAACAGGACCACGAGATAGAGCGGGTCGGCGACGACCTGCGTTCGCTGTTCTCGTGGGGCGAGGACGAGCAAAGAGAGGAAGCACCGGCGGACGACTGAGAGCATGAGCGAACGGATGAAAGACGTGGACCACACGCATCCACACACGAACGACGCGTTCGGCTCCGCGTTCACACGCGGCCCCGCAGTGGCTGCTGACGGCGGGAGCGATGCCGAGCGAACCGACGAGACGACGGCGACGATGGCGGACGTCGACCACGACTCCGCCGACGAGGGCGTCGACCGCGCCTACGAGCGCGGCACCGAAGGACGAGACGAGACTGTATGAGCCAGAACACGCTGTACGACACGGTATGGGAGAAACACAAGGTAGCGGAGTTGCCTAACGGGCAGGACCAGCTGTTCATCGGTCTGCACCTCGTCCACGAAGTGACGAGCCCGCAGGCCTTTGGCATGCTCCGGGAGCGCGACATCGACGTCGCCTACCCGGACCGGACGTTCGCGACGACCGACCACATCGCGCCGACCGAGGCCGAGAAGCGACAGCGACCGCTGGCCGACCAGCAGTCCGAGGAGATGCTCTCCGCGCTCGAACGGAACGTCTCCGAGAACGGCATCACCTTCTTTGGCTTCGAGTCGGGCAAGCAGGGCATCACCCACGTCGTCGCCCCGGAACTGGGACTCTCCCAGCCCGGGATGACCGTCGCCTGTGGCGACTCCCACACGGCGACCCACGGCGCCTTCGGCTCCATCGGCGTCGGCATCGGCACCTCACAGATTCGGGACGTGCTGGCCACGGGCTGTATCGCCGCCGAGAAGCAGAAGGTCCGACGCATCAACGTCGAGGGGTCACTGGGCGAGGGCGTCTACGCGAAGGACATCATCCTCAAGATAATCAAGGACCTCGGCGTCGACGGTGGCGTCGGCCACGTCTACGAGTACGGCGGCCCCGCCATCGAGGAACTCGACATGGAGGGCCGGCTGGCGGTCTGTAACATGTCCATCGAGGGCGGCGCCCGTGCGGGCTACATCAACCCCGACCAGACCACCTACGACTACCTGGAGGGGCGCGAGTACGTCCCCGAGGGCGAGGCGTACGAGGAACTGAAGCAGTACTGGGAGACCATCGCCTCCGGCGAGGACGCCGAGTACGACGACGTCGTCACGATCGACGTCGACGGACTGGACCCGCTGGTCACCTGGGGTATCAACCCCGGGCAGGTCGTCGAAGTGTCGGAGCCGATTCCGTCGCCCGACGCCTTCGAGGGGCGCTCCGAGCAGGAGGCCGCCCGACAGGCGCTCGACCACATGGATCTGGACGCGGGCGAGTCCATGCTGGGCTACGACGTCGACGTCGCCTTCCTGGGTACCTGTACGAACGGCCGCGTGAGCGACTTCGCGGTCGCCGCGGAGGTTCTGGAGGGCAACACGGTAGACGACAGCGTTCGCGCGCTCGCAGTGCCGGGCTCGGAGACGGTCCGGGAGCAATGCGAGGCCCGCGGGCTGGACGAGGTCTTCATCGACGCCGGCTTCCAGTGGCGCCGTGCAGGCTGTTCGATGTGTCTGGCGATGAACGACGACGCACTGCACGGGGACGAGGTCTGTGCCTCCTCCTCGAACCGGAACTTCATCGGCCGCCAGGGCTCCAAGGACGGCCGCACCGTCCTGATGTCGCCGGCGATGGTCGCTGCCGCCGCCGTCGAGGGCGAAGTCACCGACGTGCGCAGCTACTTCGACGACGGGCAGGCCGACGCGGCTACCGCCGACGACGTCTCGGAGGTGGCCGACTGATGGCGGGCGAGGTCTATCACACGCCTGTGGCGCGCGACACCGTCTGCACCATCGCCGTCACTGGAGGTAAGCGGCGATGAGTGAAGACCACCACATCACCGAGGTCTCCGGCAGCGGCGTCCCGCTCCCCGGCGACGACATCGACACGGACCAGATACTGCCGGCGCGGTTCATGAAGGAAGTCACGTTCGACAACATGGCGGACTACCTCTTTTATGACGCCCGCCGGGACGACGGCGGCGAGTTCAACGACCACCCGCTGAACGTCTACGAGGGCGCCAACATCGCCGTCACCAACAAGAACTTCGGCTGTGGCTCCTCCCGCGAACACGCCCCCCAGGCCATGATGCGCTGGGGTATCGACGGCGTCATCGGCGAGTCCTTCGCCGAGATCTTCGCGGACAACTGCAAGTCGCTGGGCATCCCGGCGGCAACGACCGACTACGGGACCGTCTCCGAGATGCAGGCGTGGATAGAAGCGAACCCGGACGGCGACATCGAGATCGACGTCGAAGCCGAGACGGTGACCTACGGCGAGACGACCGTCGGCGTCGACATCGACGACGCGATGCAGGAGGCCCTCGTCGAGGGCATCTGGGACACGACACAGCTGATGTACTCCAACATGAGCAAGGTCGAGGCGACGGTTGCCGACCTTCCCTACGTCAACAGCAACTGAGACAGGGTCTCCGAGAGTTTTGCCGCTCCCGGCGTCGGCGGCGACTGCGAGACACCGTGTGACACCGATCGATCCTTCCGGACCCCCGTCTAACCTATCCGACGACGGAAGTAAACACGAACCGAACCACTTTCACCCGACGCTCGCATCTCCGGGGACATGACACACGAGATCGCGGTCATCCCCGGTGACGGCATCGGACAGGAGGTCACGCCCGCTGCCGTGGCGGTGCTGGAGGCGGTCGGGACGGTCGACTTCGAGTTCGTCGAGGCCGAGGCCGGCGACGCCGTCAAGGCGGAGACCGGCGAGGCACTCCCGGAGAAAACGCGCGAAATCGCCGCAGACGCCGACGCGACGCTCTTTGGCGCGGCCGGCGAGACGGCCGCCGACGTCATCCTCCCGCTGCGGGAGGTCGTGGGCTCTTTCGCCAACGTCCGTCCGGCCCGGTCATATCCCGGGCTCGATGCCGTCCAGCCCGACACGGACGTCGTCTTCATCCGCGAGAACACGGAGGGCGTCTACTCGGGCATCGAGAGCAAGGTAACCGACGGCGTGACGACGCTGACCCGCGTTATCACAGAGGACGCCTCGGCGAAGCTAGCCGACTTTGGCTTCGACTACGCGAAGCGCAACGATTTCGAGGACGTGACCATCGCGCACAAGGCCAACGTCATGCGCGAGACCGACGGGCTGTTCCTGGAGGCGGCCAGC
>PXQZ01000050.1:0-6087 GCA_003021755.1 Halobacteriales archaeon QH_8_67_36
CCTGATGACGGGGCTCCCGCTGCAGTCGCTCATGGCCGCCGCCGACGAGCCCTACCACCAGCCGCTGCGCCTCTCGACCGTGATTCACGCGCCGGTCGACACGGTCACCGACATCCTCGCCGACCACGAGGACGTGGCCACGCTGCTCGATAACGGCTGGCTCTCGCTGACCGTCATCGACCCGACGGAAGACCACGCCGCCTTCGAGTACACCGGCGAACTCTCCTGGAGTCCGGCGGACGAGCGAGCGGCGGTTGCGACACCGGACGTGTCGGCGACCGTCGCCGACGACTGAACGAGAGACGCTGTCGGCCGGCCCGGCCGGCCGAGTGACAATCGAGAAGTGGTTACTTTTACTCGCGCTGTCGAAGCAGTGTATGGGACGAAACCGCGTTTCGTCGGGAACGGACTGGGAGTCGCGCGTCGACTACTCACGGGCGACCCGGACCGGCAGGACGGTTCACGTCTCCGGGACGACGGGGACGGGCGGATAGTCGGGAACGGCGACGCGTACACCCAGCCAACAGGCGCTCCGAAACGCCGAGCGCGCCCTCGACGAAATCGACGCGTCGCTCGAAGACGTCGTCAGCGGACTGTACGTTACGGAATCGACCGATGGGAGGCAGTCGGAGACACACAGGGAGGTGTTCGATGACGTCCGCCTGGCGACCAGCATGATCGAGGTGAGTCGCCTCATCGACCCCGCGATGCTGGTCGAAATAGAGGCGGTGGCGATCGTCGCCGAGTGAGTCCCGAGTGACACGGTCGGCGACCGACCATCTCTCGCGATCTACCGGATATTCCGTATAGCGTTATTTGATTTACCGTCTGCTCGCTCCCGACGCGTCGGGCTTTTAGGAGTCGGGCGATTATGCGCCGCTAATGGTCCAGAACGTGGCGTCCGTGATGACGGAGCTGGAGCCGGAGGATTTCCACCTACTGTCGGGGGTCGAACAGGGGATGCGCTTCTCGGAGTACGTCAACCGCGACAAACTGACGGACTTCTCCCGGCTGAGCGAGGAGAACGTCGACTACCGGCTGGACCGGTGTGCGGACAGAGGGCTGGTCGAGCGCAGGACTATCCAGTACGAGGGCTTCAAGCTCACCTTCGAGGGGTACGACGCGCTGGCCCTGCACACTTTCGTCGAGCGGGATACCATCGAGGGGTTCGGGTCGCCACTGGGCGTGGGCAAAGAAAGCGACGTCTACGAGGTTCAGTCGTACAAGCCGCTGGCGCTCAAGTACCACCGCGAGGGGTACACCGACTTCCGCGAAGTGATGCGCGAGCGCGAGTACACCGCCGACCGCGACCACGTCTCCTGGCTCTACACCGCCCGGAAGGCCGCCGAACGGGAGTACGAGGCCCTGGAGACGCTGTACCCGGACGTCTCGGTCCCCCAGCCAATCGACACGAACCGCCATGCCATCGTCATGGAAAAGGTCGGCGGCGTGGAACTCTCCCGGACGGGGCTGGAAAACGAACAAGTCGTCCCGATACTCGACCTCGTTCTGGACGAGATGGAAACGGCCTACGACGAGGGGTTCGTCCACGCGGACATGAGCGAGTACAACGTCTTCGTCACGACCCAGGGGGTCGTGGTCTTCGACTGGCCACAGGCGATACCGACCGACCACGAGAACAGCGAGGAACTGCTAGCCCGGGACGTCGAGAACATCGTAGGCTACTTCCAACGGAAATACCCCGCACACGTCGGGGAGGTCGACGCCGGCGCGGTGGCGGCGGCGCTGACCGACAGGAGCTTCGAGACGGTCACTGATTACACCGTTTGAGGCCGCTCGTCCCCGTTTTCGCCGGAGGGAGTCCTGAGCGACGGCACTGAGAGCCACTCGCTAGCGAACTGGTAAAGTGCATAGAGCTATATCAAATCGGCGTCAGCGGCGGACAGACACACGGCGAACATGGCCCGGAACGCCCGTCTCCGCCCTACAACGCGGCTCGGCTACGAGACCGGGTGACGTAAGTTCGAGAAACCCGAACTTCAAGTAAGATGCACCGACGAACGATACTACGAGCGAGCGGCGTGGCACTGGTAGGGGGGCTCGCGGGCTGTGGCGGGTCGGAGTCGACGGACACGCCGACCCCTGCGGAGACGGACGCGGGCACGCTGGTCGAGATGAACGACGGCCTCAACTTCGAGCCCGCGGAGGTCACCGTGAGCGTCGGCGACACGGTCACCTGGGAGACCGTCGGGTCGGTCGCTCACAGCGTCACCGCCTACGAGGACGAGTTGCCCGAGGACGCGACGTACTTCGCCTCGGGCGGGTTCGACAGCGAGTCGGCCGCCCGGGACAACTACCCGGCCGAGGGTAGCGTCGGCGCCGACGAGACGTACGAGAACACCTTCGAGACGGCGGGGGAGTTCCCGTACTTCTGTATCCCCCACGAGTCCGGGATGAAAGGCACCGTCGTCGTCGAGTGAGTCAGTTCAGGTAGTCGTGCAGGCCGTCGGCGAGCGAAACCGTGGGCTCGAAGCCCAGTCGCTCGCGGGCTTTCGTGATGTCGGCACCGGAGTGGCGGATGTCGCCCTCGCGGGCGTCGACGTGGGCTATCTCGGCGGCCGGGTCGATCTCGTCTCTGAGTATCTCCGCGAGCCGTCGGACCGAGGTCCGCGAGCCGGTGCCGACATTGAACGCCTCGCCGGTCGCGTCGGTGGTGGCGGCGAGGCAGTTCGCCTGCACCACGTCGGCGACGTTGACGAAGTCACGGGTCTGCTCGCCGTCGCCGTGGACGGTCAGCGGGCCGCCGTCGCGGGCCTGCTCGGTGAAGGCCTTGATGACGCCGGCGTAGTCCCCGCCCGACTGGCGCGGCCCGTAAATGTTGAAATAGCGCAACGTGACCGTCGGGAGGTCATAGAGGTCAGCGTACAGCCGGCAGTAGTGATCGCTGGTCAGTTTCTCCAGCCCGTAGGGTGAGGCGGGGTCCTTGGACTCGGTCTCGGTGACTGGCAGGGCGTCGGGCGCGCCGTAGACGGCGGCGCTGGAGGCGAAGACGACGCGGGCGTCTTCCCGGCGTGCGGCCTCCAGCACCGCAAGGGTACCGTTAGCGTTAACCGCGTTGCTCGTCGTCGGGTCCTCGATGGAGCGGGCGATGCTGACGATGGCCGCCTGATGGAAGACGAGGTCGACGCCGTCCATGGCCTCGGACAGCACCGCGTCGTCGCGGACGTCCCCCTCGACGACCGTCGCGTCGTCGGGGACGTTCGCCCGCTTGCCGCTGGAGAAGTCGTCGAGAATCCGAACCTCGTTGTCGGGGAGGTGGGCATCGGCGATGTGACTCCCAACGAAGCCGGCGCCGCCGGTGACGAGAACCGTCCTGTCGGGTCACACCGGGTGGCCGGCGCCGAGGGATGACTCCGGGTTACGCGCTGGCGTTGGAGCCGCTCGTCGCGCTGGTGTCGCGGGCGGACTCGGCTTCGAGCAGTTCGCGATAGCGGTCGCGGATGGTGACCGTGCTCACGTCGGTGGCCTCGCTCACCGTCTCCTGGGTGAGTTCCTCGTTGACCAGCAGGCCGGCGGCGTAGATGGCCGCGGCGGCCAGGCCGACGGGACTCTTGCCGCTGTGGACGTTGGCGGCCTTGCCGGTCTCCAGCAGTTCGCGGGCCCGGCGCATCAGTTCGTCGCTGGCGTCGACGGCCGAGGCGAACTTCGTGAGGTAGTCGGTCGGGTCCGGCGGGCCGATTTCCAGCGCGAGTTCGCGGTTGATGTACCGGTAGGCCCGCGTGAACTTCTGCTCGTCGACGCGGCTCACGAGCACCATGTCGTCGATGGTCTGCGGGAGGTTCGCCTGCCGGATGGCGGCGTACAGCGAGGCGGTGGCGATGCCCTCGATGGAGCGCCCCGGGAGCAGCCCGTCGTCCAGCGCCCGCCGGTAGACGACGCTCGCCGTCTCGCGGGCGCTCTCGGGGACGCCCAGCGCCGAGCCCATGCGGTCGATTTCGCCCAGCGCCTGCTTGAGGTTGCGCTCGCTGTGGTCGCGGGTGCGGAACCGCTCGTTCCACGTGCGCAGGCGCTGCATCTTCTCGCGCTGGCTCGCCGACAGCGCGTTGCCGTTGGCGTCCTTGTCCTGCCAGCCGATGTTGGTCGACAGTCCCTCGTCGTGCATCATCTTGGTCGTCGGGGCGCCGACGCGGGACTTCCGGTCGCGCTCGGCCGAGTCGAAGGCGCGCCACTCGGGGCCGTGGTCTATCTCGTCCTCCTCGACGACGAGCCCACAGTCCCCACAGACCGTTTCGCCGCGGGACGCGTCGCTGGTGAGCGAGCCACCACAGTCCGGGCAGCGGTGGTCGTCAGCGACCGCTTCTTCCTCGTCGGTGTCGCGCTCGTGGGCGTGGGCGTCGTAGGTGCTGAGTGTAGTCATAATAGTGGGGGAAGCGCGAGGACTCGCGTGTGGCCGCCCTCCGCGACGGCCTCCTCGGCGTCGACGGGCCCCATCGACCGGGTGACGAAGGAGCGAACTATCCACGCCTCCGCACGCTGGAGGCGGTACTGCAGCGTCGACCGCGAGACGTCGAGGCGCTCCGCGAGTTCGGTCAGCGAGACGTCCCGCGGCGTCCGGTAGTAGCCGTAGTCGACGGCGGCCTCGACGGCGGCCTGCTGTTCGGGCGGCAGTTCGGCCAGCGTGACGGCCTCGTCGGCCCAGTAGGCCGGCTCGCCCAGCTGGCGGAACTCGACGGTGAGGCCCGGGCGAAGCTCCGCTTCGAGCGCCGAGAAGAGGTCGTCGACGCCCTCGTCGGAGCACAGCAGGAGCCGCCACTCACACCGGCTCCCCCGCCGTTCGGTCTCACAGAGGACGCCCTGGCCGACGTGTTCGATGGCGAGTCTCGGGATGGAGTGGCAGTCGCCGGCCTCCGACCGGTAGCTGTAGACGGTCCGTCGGCCCGCCTCCCGCGCGATGACCTCGTAGTGCCAGTCGGTGATGCAGTCGCGGGTCCCGATACACTCGGTACACTGGACCGGGCTGTCGAAGACCTCGTCCAGCCGTTCGAGCGCCGACTCGGGCCCGGCCACTCGTTCGAGGCGCCACATCCCGTGGTTGGTGACGTTACAGGCGATAGAGCGGGAGTGGGTCTCAGGGTGGTCGATGAACACGTCCATCAGCGGGTCCACGTTCCGGTCGTAGTCGATAGTGAAGATGAACTCGCGCATGGACGGGGTACGGGGTCAAGGGGCTTATATCCCCACCAATCTTCGGCATGCGCCGAACCGTAGCTGCCAGTACGGCCAGGACCGGTAGGTCCGCGCACCTATAGCCAGCCGGTCTCCAGGTCGATGGAGTCTGGCGGCGATGACGCGATCCATATCAGCACCGACGCGGCCTTCGGATGTGAGCAGCCGAACGTGTTCCTACGGGTCGGGAACGGTGCATGAGCGACCGTCCCACGGTCGAGCGCCTTCGAACCGTTTAAGACCGCGAGTACGGAACAGTCGGTAACTCGCTGGACGACGGGCACCAGTGGGCACCTGCGTGTGCAGGTCGGGATGTGAGTCCCCGACGCGACAGTCGGTCGCCGAGGCGACTTGAACCATGCAACGCCCGTGGTGAGACACAATGGCACGAAGCGCATACTCGTACATCCGAGACGCATGGCAGACCCCCAAAGAGGGGAAACTCGCGGAACTACAGTGGCAACGCCAGCAGGAGTGGCGCAACGAGGGGTCGGTCGTCCGCATCGAGCGACCGACCCGCCTCGACAAGGCCCGCTCGCAGGGGTACAAGGCGAAACAGGGCGTCGTCGTCGCCCGCGTCTCCGTCCGCAAGGGCAGCGCGCGCAAGCAGCGACACGATGCCGGCCGGCGCTCGAAGCGCCAGGGCGTCACCCGCATTACCCGCCGGAAGAACCTCCAGCGGGTCGCCGAGGAGCGCGCCGCCCGCGTCTATCCGAACCTCCGTGTCCTCAACAGCTACTCCGTCGGCCAGGACGGCCGCCAGAAGTGGCACGAGGTCATCCTCGTGGACCCGGAACACCCCGCCGTTCGGAACGACGACGATCTCAACTGGATCTGCGAACCGGACCAGGCCGACCGCGTCTTCCGCGGCCTGACCGGCGCCGGCCGCCGCAACCGCGG
>PXQZ01000050.1:6265-12793 GCA_003021755.1 Halobacteriales archaeon QH_8_67_36
TGCTCCTGTGCGGCCCTCCGGCTACGCCCAGATCCCTTGCTCCTGTGCGGCCCTCCGGCTACGCCCAGACCCCTTGCTCCCCGTCCATTATCGTCACGACTACCACGTGGGGAAGGGTGACGATGGCAATGAAGACCAGATAGAGCCCTACCCACTGGGGGACACTCCCGGGCGGGTCGGGGACCGCCAGTGCGAGGCCGCCGAGCAGGGCGAGCGATGCCAGGGTCAACGGCGCGGCGTCGCGGGCGAACCGGGCGAACGCCGCGGTCGGTTCGCGGTCCCGGAGCGCCGCGACCGCCCCGTCGTCGACGAGCAGGAGGCGGGCGACGTGGCGCAGCGAGTGCCACAGACAGAAGTAGACGCCGATGGCGAGTACCGGCGGGACGACGGCGAAGTACGCGGCGAGGCCCAAGGTCTCGGCAGCGTCGAGTCGCCAGGGACGGCGGTCCTCGGCACGCGCGTAGCCGACGACCAGCGTCGCGAGGGCGACGGCGCCGTAGGCGAGGGCCAGCCCGAGGCGGACGTCCGGGCGGAAGGCGGGCGAGAGCGCCGCCGCGGCGTCGGGGGCGAACCGGCCCACGAGCGTCACCGCGACCCGGCGGTACCACTCGGGGAAGGCAAGCAGGGGGACGAGCATCGGGAGGCCGCCGCGGACGACGACGGTTCCGACGCGCTGAAGGCGTGTACGGAGGTGGTCGGCGTCGGCAAGGGCCGCGAGCGCGTAGAGGTCCCCCTGTCCCCAGTGGAACCAGGTGACGAGGACGAACAGGGCGAACGCGGCGGCGGGTGCGAGGAACCAGCCGACGGCGTAGGCCCCGCCGACGGCGGCGTAGAGCGCAACGACCCGTAGGACGGCTCGCAGGTCCGGCCGCCGACCGCGCGTGCGGGCAACGGCGAGGTGGTCGACGGCGCCGTGGGGGAGTCCGAGGACGAGGACGCTCGCGACCAGCGGGGCGTACTGGACCACGGGCGGGAGCGAGAGCCCCGCGAGCGCGACCACGGCGACGGCGGCGCTGGTGGCCCAGCCGGGGACGAAAGCGAGCGGCCGGAGCGTCTCGCGAGCGGGCGGATGGGACGCCACGGCGTCATCGCCCTCCGAAAAGCGTCGCGAGGGGGTGGCGGTCCCGCCGGTCGACCGCTTGCAGCCGGGCGACGAGCCAGACGTACAGCACCAGCCCCTGAACGACGAACAGCGAAGTCAGCAGGAAGAACAGCGCTTCTTCTATCGGGAGCCCCAACAGCGGGATGGCGACTCCGGTGGTGTACCGCTTCGAAATCGTCCAGAGACCGACCTCGATTGCGGCCCTGTCTACGACCCAGAGATACAGCGTCGGCACGAGCGTCCCCGTCAGGACGGCGCGCCACTCGGCGACCAGAAACGGCCAGCCGAAGGCCCACTGGATGGCCAGAATGGGGGCGCTCCAGACCAGGAGCGAGCCGAGATACAGGCCGCCCTCCTGACCGAGCACCGCGAGTCCGGCGGCGGCGACCACGCCGGCGCCGGCCAGCCCCAGTGCCCGCGCGGGCAGGGACACCGACAGCGGCCGGGCCGTCTCGACCGGAAACCGGGCGGCCCACAGCCCCACCAACAGCGGCTGGAGGACGAAGAAGAGATACTCACCCAGCGGAACGGCCCCGAACCGGACGGCGACTGCGCCGTCGCCGTACCACCAGACGCCGCGGGCGATGAGATAGTTGTCCCACGGGGTCGTGTACACCAGCGCCAGCCCGGAAAGCACCAGCGTCCCCGTCAGCACGTCCCGCCGGGTCCCGAGCCGGTGGCGGGCGAGCAGCGCCAGCACGCCGATGACCGGGAGGATAGCGACGGCGTGGAAGGCGAGATACGCGAATCCGGTCGTCATCGCCGGTGTGGACCACTCAGCCCCGCCAGGTCGGCTGGCCGTGGCTGGTCCGCCCGGTCGGGGTGGCGCCGGGGGCGCGTTCGGAGACGGCGCTGACCGCGTAGAAGGTCGCCTCGGGATCGCCGTTGCGCCGCCAATGCCACCAGGTCCGGGCGAGCAGCCAGAGGCGACGGCGACGGGTCAGCTCCGGCGTCTCCGTCAGCACGTCGTACCCCCGCGAGCGGACGAGGCGGTGGTGTTCGGCGTACAGCACCGCCGACAGCAGGACGCCGAACTGGCAATCCTCCGGGAGGTAGCGGATGCCCGCGACCCCCTCGCGGTAGCGGTCCTCGGTCCGAGCCAGTTCCTCCTGCATCACCGCGCGAAAGCCCTCGTCGACCTCGGCCTCGGCCAGTTGCTCCTCGGTGACGTCGTGGCGCTCCAGGGTCTCCCGCGGCAGATACACACGGCCGTAGTCGTGGATGTCCTCGCGGACGTCCCGGAGGAAATTCGAGAGTTGGAACGCCTCGGCCAGCGCCCGGGCGTGGGGAAGCGCGGTGTCGGCCTCCGGGGGGTCCATCACCATCGTCATCATGTTGCCGACGGCGACGGCCGACCCGCGCATGTACTCGCGGAGGTCCTCGAAGGTCTCGTAACGAGCCTGGGCGATGTCCATCTCCATCGCATCGATGAAGACGTTCACCTCCTCGTCCGGGATGTCGTGGGTCTCGCGCAGCTCCCGGAACGCTGCGAGCACCTCGCCGTCAGGCATCTCGGCGGGGTCGCGGTTGCCCAGTGCGGCCTCGCGGATCTCCTCTAGCCGCTCGTGCTGGACGGTCGGCGGGGGGCCGTCGGGCCGGTCAACGACCTCGTCGGCGACCCGGAAGAAGGCGTACATCACGTACGTTGGGTGGCGAATCCGCTCGGGGAGGAGGCGGGTCGCGAGGTGGAACGTCCGACCGGTCTGCTGCTGAATCGACTTGCTCGTTCGGATGTTGTCAGATTGCATTATATCGGCGTGGTGGGCTGGTTGTTCGACGCTCCGCCGGGAAGACGCTGTGCCGAGGCGCGTGCGGAGTGTGGCGACGAGCGTGGGCGGGCAGCCGGACGCAGCGGCGCGCGCCTGGAGCCCGGGTGGCGCATCGTGTGACCGTTATAAGGACAGGATTGGTTTAAATTACTTGCCAAACTGGTCCGGACATGACCGCGGCGGGTCGGTGTACTCCGTCACGGCGAGGGCGTCACCACGTCTCGAAGATGTCTTCGAGCAGCTTTCGCTCGCCGGCACGGAGGTGCTGGTGGAAGGTCGAGGGGCAGATGTCCATCGATTCGGCCAGTTCCTCGCCGGAAACGTCCCGCGGCCAGTCGAAAAAGCCCCCGAGATACCCCTTCCGGAGCGCCGTGAGCTGTCGGTTCGTCAGCCGCTCCTCCAGAGTCCCCAGGAACGCCTGCCGGGAGACCGGCGGTTCGTCGCGCTCGCGGACCGAGAGGAGGTCCGTGCTCGGGTAGTGGTCCCGCACCTGTTCGACGATGCTGCGGGTCTCCGTCGTCGACGGGAGTGTGACGGTGAATCGGGCGTGTTCGGGCGTGACGACGATGTCTCGCGTCTCGGCCCCGCGGTCGGCCAACAGCGAGACGACCGGCGGGTCGGGGACGGTGAACTCGAACAGCGCCGTCCCCTCGGCGGTCGAGACGTGGGTGGCGGCACTGACCTGCGGGTGGTCGCCGGCCACGGCACACACCGTCGAGGGGTCGTCGCTCTCGACGAGGAAGAACATCACCGTCTCCGCGTCGCCGGCGACGCTCCCGCCGTACTCCAGCCGGCAGCCCAGTTCACGGGCCAGCGAGACGAAGAAGATGTCGCCGTCCCGTATCTGGAGTTCGAGTTCGGTGACGTTGTCCGCAGTGAGTAGCCGGCTGGTCTCGGTGGCGTCGATGGCGGTGGCGACGGCCTGGCCCACGGCGCCCAGGACGGCCCGCTCGCGGGGGTCGAACACGTCGGGGCCGTCGGCGTACACGGTCAGGACGCCATAAAGCGACTCGCCGGCGACCAGCGGCACCGCCGCGAGGCTCGCGGCGTCGTCGCCGGCCAGTTCGGTGTGTGCCGGCCCGATGTCGTCGGTGAACTGAATCTCTTCGGTCCGGGCCGCTATCGCGACTGGATCCGCCGCATCGAGCGGGATGTCCGGTTCGGTCTCGCGGTCGGCCGACAGCGCCGCCGGCCGTAGCGTCTCGTCACGCAAATCGAACTCGCCTACCCACGCGAAGCGGTAGGAGTCGACGGTCGCGAGCCGGTCGACGACGGTTCCCTGGATGGCGTCCCGCGAGCCCGCGCTCATCACGTCGTCCATCACGGCGGTGATGAGTCCCTCGACGCGGTCGACGAGGTGCTGGAGGTTCGACCGCTCGGCCTCGAGCTGTTCGCTGCGGCGTTCGGCGGCCAGTTCGGCCAGTTTCCGCTGTGTGATGTCGATGTGGGCGACGACGACGGCCCCGTCGTCTTCGGGGGGCAGTGGCGCGACCCGCATCAGGAACCACTGCTTCTCGTCCGGGGAGTGACAGGGGTATTCGAGGGTGAAGAGGTCCCGGTCGCCGGCGATAACGGCCTCAATGCCCTCGATGGCCTGGCCGGCGTACTCGTCGGCGTCGACGTCGGTCGTGCCGAAGTAGTTCACGCCCTGCATCTCCCCCGCATCGGCGCTGGCGAACTCCCGCCAGGCGCGGTTCGTAAACAGGATCGTCCCGTCATCGTCGAGGACGGCGATGTTGATGGGGAGCGTGTCGAGCGTCGAGTGAACGAGCGTCTGAGGGGATTGCATTGTCTGTTCCGCGGCTTTCAGTAGCCGATGTACAATGTATTGCTGGCAGTTTGATAAACGTGTGGCCGAGTTCGAGTCTTCGGGTGAGCGACAGAGGCGGGAAACGGCCGGAAGGTTCCGGTCGGCTGTTAGAACGGTTCTTCCACCCACGCATAACCGGTTCGAGAACGGGAATCGCTCGCCGCTCCGAAAACGGTTATGTCCTGTCGGCCGCTACGACCGCGCATGTTCGGGTCCCGACGCGACGGGGAAACGGTGACCTGTATCGCCTGCGGGGCGGAGCGATCACGGTCGAACACTCACGAGTACGACAAGTACGGCGACCGGTGGGACCGCAAGGACAAATCCTTCGAGTATCTCTGTAAGGCGTGTTTCACCGAGACTTGCCGCCAGCCCCGCGACGGACTGGAGGCGACCCTGGCGGCGGCCGAAGCGGGTGAGACCGACCGCGAAACCTTCCTGCGGCAGTTCCGCGAACTGGCCGACGACTGCAACGCAGAACGGGACTGATAGGGCCGTGGTGCTGTTCATGCCGCCGCTAGACACCGTCCTCCGAAATCGCCGCACTGGAGAGGATTCCGGCCACAGTGGCGCTGTTCGAGGGCGTCCTCGACACGGCCAAACTCCCGCTGACCATCGGAGGCGCGAGAGTATCGTTCTGGACGAGGATCGGTAGCGGAACAGGAGCAGTTCTGGAAGTTATGTCGGTTTTACAGTCGCCCCTTCGGTCGAAATCCCACGGCGTGTCCGCCCACCATTCAGCGCGCCATACCGGCATAAATGGATATTCGCGATATAAAACTGCACTTGGTCAGGATCACACAGATTCAGCGAGCACTAACCTACAAACCATATATATTTGATATGACTACTGTAAACGTAATCCCTCCTGAGCTATTGACGGGCTGGAGGCCGTAGATTGTTAGTTAGATAAGTTGAGTGATAATAGTGTTAGAAAAATACGGTCTGCTAACGTTTCCGTCATGCTCCAGACGCTGCTGGTGACGGGAACCGGCGTTACCGGCGTCTCCTATCATTACTGGTGGGTCGGGTTGCCGGACATGTGGGTCCCCATCGGGGGTATCTTCTCGACGCTCAGACTGATACCGCTGGTGTCTACGAGGCGCTCGGCCAGTGCTGGGCGATGACCGAGAGCGGCCGTTGCGTTACGATCCCCGTCGCTGTTTCTCGGTGTCCGGTCGGGTGCGTTCGCTCTCGCGGTAGACCTCGCCGGCGGCTTCGCTGGTGGCGACGAACGTTCCCAGCGTCACCCCGTAGACGGCGTGGCCGACGTGGAAGACGAGCGCATCCTCCGACTGGAGTTCGCGTCCGAGGACGCGGACGAAGACGATCCGGGAACCGAACACGGAGAGGGCGAGCCCGTAGCCGAGCCCGCCGAGGATGCTCAGCCGTTCCCGCGCGTCGGGGTCGGGAACGTCGAGGAAGCTCGCCAGCAGCCCGTAGGCAAAGCCGCCCACGACCCCGTAGAGGACGTGTAGCAGTAGCCCGGGACCGAAGTGTTGCTCGACGTCGCCGCCGCTGACGTATCGCGCCCAGAACTCGGCCGTCGGTGGGAGCGCCCTGAACACGGGGATTCGGTAGACGGTCATGCCGATCGTCGCGGCGAGCCCCCCGACACAGCCCCGCGCAGTGGACCGGAGCAGCCGTGCCCGCGACGGGACGCGGAGTGTCGCTGCCTCGTCCGCTCGATCGGGCGCCGGCCGGTGAGGTGCAGACATTGTTCCGTTCTGACAGATGTGCCGCGACCATTTCTATCTGGGGGTCGTTACCGAGGGGCCGTCGGGCGCCCCGACAGTCCTAACTACACCGTGGGCGTAGCCGGGGGCATGACTACCGAAGACGCCCAG
>PXQZ01000051.1 GCA_003021755.1 Halobacteriales archaeon QH_8_67_36
GTGTTCGCTGCCGAACCCGTCGCCGCACAGCCTTCGGCCTCCACGACGGTCGAGCAGATATGGAACCTGAACATGAATCTGCTCTACGTGGCCATCCCCATCACGGTGCTGGTCGAGGGGATTCTCATCTACACCGTCTGGAAGTTCCGCAAGAACGAGGACCCGCTGCCGACGATGGAGAACCGGCGGCTCGAAATCACGTGGACGGTGGCGACGGCCGTCATCCTGCTGTTCGTCGGCGTCGCGTCCTACCAAGTGATGGCCAACCCCTACGTCACGGCCGAATCGACCAATCAGGCGGAGCTACAGACCGAGGAGGTCACCCACATCCAGGTCGAGGCCTATCGCTACGGCTGGACGTTTTACTACAACGGGTCGAGCTTCGACCAGGGGACCGACGTGACCTCGACCGGGACGCTCCGGTTGCCGGCCAACCAGGAAGTGAACTTGCGGGTCACTTCCAACGACTGGCTCCATGCGTTCCACGTGCCCAGCCTCGGCCTGAAGGCCGACGCCTTCCCCGGGCAGTACAACTACCTGCGCACCGTCCCGACGGAGACCGGCACCTATCAGCTCTACTGTGCGGAGTACTGTGGCTCCGGTCACTCCCAGATGCTCGGCACCGTCGAAGTGATGCCACAGGACGAATACGACCAGTGGCTTCAGGACCAGCGCACGTCCGACGGCGGCAACCAGACGAGCGCCGATGGCGGCAACCAGACGAGCGCCAACAGCACGTCGGCAACCCCGACGCCCGGCGGAACGGCGACCCCGGCCTGAACGGCACCCCCGTCTTTCCGGTACTGTTAGGCCGCGAACGGCCGACGCGTCCGTATGGAGTACTTCGAGGAACTCGCGGTCGGTGACGGCGATAGCTTCGGCGAGTACGAGGTCACCCGCGAGGAGGTGACGGAGTTCGCGGGGCAGTACGACCCACAGCCGATACACACCGATCCGGACGCGGCGGCAGCGTCGATGTTCGGCGGGCTGGTCGCCAGCGGCTGGCACACGGCGGCGATGACGATGCGGCTCTTGGTCGACGGTTGGCTGGACGATTCCCGGGCGTTGGGGGCGCTTGGTGTGGATGCGCTCCGCTGGCCCGAACCGGTCCGGCCCGGCGACAGGCTCACCGTCGCCACGGAGATTCGCGAGACGGAGCCCTTCGACGCGGAGCGCGGTCGGGTGGCTGTCGAGGTGACGACGACGACACGGCGAGGCGACACCGTCCTCTCGATGACGGCGCAGGTACTGTGGGAGCGACGGTGACATCCTCCACGCCGTGAACGGCGCAGCTTCCCGGCACGTGAATCCCAGCTGAGTGCGGCTGTTGCTGGTAAAGGATTCCGACCCGTAGAAGGCCGAGAGGGTCATCTGCAGGGTTCCTCGTCCGGTGACGGGGTCGGCTCGGACCCGGAAGCGGGGCTGTCGGTCGTCGGTACGTCCGTGGCCTGCGGACCTGTCTCCGTGGCCCCCGAGTCTGCAGGCACACCGCCGCCGACCTGCATGCCGACGAAGACCCCGGTGCCGAACACGGCAAACGGCACGACCGCGACGAAACCGAGGAAGGCTTGTTGACCATCCCACCCCCAGTCGTATGTACGATCATCTAAGCGTGTGCTTCCACCGAGGCCGTCGGAAAAACACATAAGTCCGGGGAGGGGACTGGGGGACATGGTAGAGAACGTCATCTGGCCGGTCGCCTTCGACGCGGACCGCTCGCGCAGCGAGGGGCGTCGCGTCCCCAGCGACCTGGCGGTGCGGGAGCCGACGGTCGACGAGATAGCCAAGGCGGTCCAGCAGGTGGGTTACGACGCCGTCATCGAGCGGGACAAGACGTATCCCCGCGAGCACGAACAGCGCGGCCGCGTCGTCGTCAAGGACGCCGACGACGCCACGAAGACGGACCTCCTGGGCGCCGTCGCGGCGTACGTGCAGGTACTGCGCGAATGAGACGTGTCGGGGCCGTCGAACGGCTCGCACAGGGACTGGCCGTGGTCCGGGCCACCGACGAGACGTACGCGGACATCGGCACATCGCTGGTCGACGACGAACTCACGTCGGTCGGGGAAGTCGTCGACGTGTTCGGCCCCGTCGACCGGCCGTACATGGCCGTCTCGCCGAACAGTGGGGTCCACCTCCCGGCACTGCTGGGGTCGCCGCTGTACGCCCGGTGAGCGACCACGTGACTCCGTAACGCTGAAACCCGGGCCCGCGTGACCCACTGCATGGACAGACGCTGGCGTGCCCTCGCCGGGTGTACGCTCGTCGGTTTCATTTTCCTGTTCGTCCAGGTCGGCGCCCTCGCGCTGGTCGAGCCGTTCAAGACGGCCGGCTATCAGGCCGTCGAGGACCCCTCTGACCCGACCAACAGCGTCGCCTACGTGGGCGCGATTCTGGTCGCGACGGCCGGGATGTTGCTGGCGTTCAGGTACGATGCCGACCAGCTCATCCGGGGCGTCGTCGTCTTCTCCAGTGCGTGGCTCTCGCTGTACATCTTTCGCTTGGTCGTGCCGCCGGTGGTCGTCGTCGGCGGGTTCAACGTCCTCGCGCTCGCCCTGGCGACGCTGCTTGGCGTCGGACTGCTCGTCTACCCGGAGTGGTACGTCATCGACACCGCCGGGGCGGTGATGGGGGCGGCCGCAGCCGGCCTCTTCGGCATCAGTTTCGGCATCCTCCCCGCCCTGCTGTTGCTGTCAGTGCTCGCGGTGTACGACGCCATCAGCGTCTACGGCACCGAGCACATGCTGACGCTGGCCTCCGGTGTGATGGACCTCAAGGTTCCCGTGGTGCTCGTGATTCCGCTGTCACTGTCGTACTCCTTCCTCGACGCGGCGACGCCGGACCCGACGGCCCAGGACGGGGCAGTCGACCCCGAAACGGACGAGGAAGCGACGGCGGAGTCCACCACAGGAGAGGAATTCAACGCAGGGAACGGGACGGCGGATGCGAGGAGCGAGCAGGCACAGGAGCCCGACGGCGAGTCCGACGAGATGGACGCGGGACCCCTGGAGCGGGACGCGCTGTTCATCGGGCTAGGTGACGCCATCATCCCCGCCGTTCTGGTCGCCAGCGCCGCGTTCTTCGCGCCCGCTGGCGTCAAGCGAGTACTCGGCGTCCCGCTCCCGGCGGTCACGGCCATGGTCGGGACCTTCCTCGGGCTGGCAGTGTTGCTCTGGCTGGTGCTCAAGGGACGGGCCCACGCGGGACTCCCACTGTTGAACGGCGGGAGTATCGCGGGCTACCTGCTGGGCGCGGTGGTGGCCGGCATCGGCCTCGTGGAGGCGCTGGGACTGGCGCCGTACGTCTAGTAGTCCATCGCCTCGCTCGCAGGCGCGAACTCGATTTCCTCGCCGACGCCGGCCTCGCGGGCGCGGTCGTACAGCATCTTCCCGGCTGCCACGGTCTCGATGGCGGTGCCGCCGGAGTCAAAGACCGTGATGTCGTCCGGCGACTCCCGTCCGGGGGCGTCCCCGACCAGTACCTCGCCCAGTTCCGCGTGGACGTGGTCCTCGTCGACGACGCCGTCCTCCAGCGCCGCGATGAACGACCCCGCGTCCTGGGTGACCCGCTCGCGGAGATCCGGGACGTACGTCGCACGCTCGATGGTCCCCGTGTCGAGTTCGCGCTTCGCGGGGTGGTACTGCCCCATCGCGGTGACGTGGGTGCCCGGGTCCAGCATCCCGCCGTCGAACACCGGTTCGTCGGCGTCGGTCGCGGTGATGACCACGTCGGCCCCGTCGACGGCGGCCGCCGAGGAGGCGACCGCGGCGACGGTGGGGTCGAGTTCCTCGTTCATCTCCGCGGCGAACGCCTGGCGGTGTGACTGCGTGGGCGAGTACACTTCGACGCGGTCGAACGCCCTGACCGTGGCACTCGCCCGGAGCTGGCCGCGGGCCTGGATGCCGCTGCCGATGACCGCGAGGTCCGAGGCGTCAACCGGGGCCAGCGCGTCCACACCGACCGCGCCGGCGGCGCCGGTCTTGTGGGGGTTCATGCTCGCGCCGTCGAGCAGCGCCAGCGGCGCGCCGGAGTCGGCGTCGAATATCGGCAGGGCGAAGTGGGCGTCGCGGCCGCCGAAGCCGGCGGCGTAGGTGTACCCGCCCATGGCGCCCGTCTCCGGGAGAACGGCGAGATAGCCCGTCAACATTCCGGCCGGCGCGTCGTTAAACAGCGTCGTCCGGGGTTCGGCCGGGGCGCCGTTGCCCCGTTCGCGGTAGCCCGCACGGACCGGGTCGACGTACGCCTCGGGACGGGCCAGCTCGGCGATTTCGGCGCTCGAAAGAAACAGGGCGGTGGACACACTCGGTCGTAGGACGGACAACCTCTTAATGGCGGTGGGCGAGCGGACGGCCATGAAAACCGGCTGTCGGGCGGCTCAGTCTGTGGACCGTACCGGCTCGGACTGGACCGGTTCGGTCGAGACGGGCGCGTTCACGAACATCGCGTGGCCGATGAGGCCGACGGCGGCGATCGAGCCCAGCGGAATCGCGGTGGTCAGTGCGAAGCCGGCGAGCACGAGGCCACCAGTGATTCCGGCCATGGCAAGTGGGATGAGTCCGAGAACGACGTCGTAATAGCCCGTCATGATCGTAAAAAACGGTATGGAAGAAGCGTACATAAGTATTTCGAGTGAATCTTGCATAGTATTCTACGTAGGCACAGGATACCTCCTATAGTTCATCCGCGTACTATCTGCATAACTTATGGAGATACGGAGCGCGGTTTCGTGTGGCCGTTCTTGTGTTGAACTGCCCGATCTGCCGGGATAGTAACCCCTGCCGTCGATGTCGCTACAGAGCGCCACCGGTGAGTCGAAAGTCGTCCCGAGAACGGCAATGTGAAAGAACGATAGTTACCGCTCGGTTTACGCTCTGCAGGCCGTTTTCAGAATGTGAAATCGGTCGTAACCACTCTGGCATTGTCATGGTCGTTGTTTTATCGAATGATAACTGGGTCCGAGTCCTTATAGTCGGTAACGGGATAGTAAGCAGTGGAGGGAGCGCCGGATTTGCCCCGGCGAGACCAATGAGTACGAACGCCACGGACGATACGAACGATGCCCGAAGCGAGGAACCAGCGCGGCGATACG
>PXQZ01000052.1 GCA_003021755.1 Halobacteriales archaeon QH_8_67_36
CGCCTCACGGACCCACTACGGCGGGACGACGGTCAAGACGGACGCCGACGTCGAGGAGATACGTGAGGCGACCGCGGAGTAGCCACCGAAACCGGTGGCTGGCACACTCGGCGACCGAGCGCCGTCAGTGGTCAGCCGACTCGCGGCCAACCGGCGTCAGCGGTTCGGCGACTCGCGGCCCCACTCTTGGACGGCTTCGACGAGCGAGTAGCCCAGCAGATAGATGGGCCGCAGGAAGTAGTTCAGCATCCCCGCCAGCCCGACGATACCGCCCAAAGCCCGGAGTTCCTCGGTCGAGGCGGTCGGCTCAAGGAGGACCGTAAACGCCGCGAGCGCCGGGGCCAGCCACAGGGTCGACAGCAGACTGTCGACGTCAAGACCCAGCACCGTGCCGGCACTGGCGTCGGGCCGAGTGTAGTAGAGCCCGGCAGACAGCGCGAGCAGGAAGAGAAGCAGCGCCGGAGAGGCCGGGATGCCGGCCGCGCCGAGCGCGAGCAGCGTCCCGGCGGCGACGAGGCACAGCACCGTGACCTGCATCGTCCCCGTTCGTATCGCCGTCTCCATGGACGGAGGTCGGGGTGGCGAGATAAAAACACTGCGTGATGGGGAACGCCGCAGCAACGTCCTGGAATGTCCCGTGGGCGTCACTACCGGACGACGCGCCCAACGGGGGACCCGAACACACCGGGGACGTCGCGGAGCTATCATGTCCCCGTCCCGGCAGTTTCCAGCTGTACGGGGTCGTCGGCGGGGTACTCCTGCTGGTGACGTGGTTCTACTTTGCCGGCCAGTTCCTGCTGGTCGGGGCCGTACCGGCCGGCGGCACGGACCGGCAATTACAACACGAATCCCTTCGACGGTCCAACAAAGCGATGAGCGAGGAAGCCGAAAGCGAGACGCCTCCGCCCGCCGAGACCGGGAGTGTCGACGACCTGACCGACGAGGAGCTCGCACAGCTACGCGAGGAGTTCGAGGAGTTCCGCGACGACGTGGAGGACCGCACCCTCCACCGCGACGACGTCGAGAGCGACCTCAAGCAGTACGTCCGCCGGCGCATGCGCCGGGGCCACGCCCGCGGCTGGGGGCCCTACGTCGTCCTGTTGTACGGGACAGTGATGACACTGGGCGGGTTCTACTACCTGCAGGGGGTGTGGGCGGTGCTCGCGATGCTCGTCGTCTGGCTCTCGACGCTCGGGCTCTACGTCGTAATGGTCGTCGTCGGACTCGGGCTCCGTGTCACCGGCCTGCCGGGTGTCGCCCTCGACAGGGTGCGTGACTGGCGGGGCTGAACTGCGGCGGCTCGTTGTCGCGCTCATCGTCTCGCTCGCTGACTGTTACGTCGTCCTCGACGACGAGCGTGCCGGCCTGCTCGGGCGCGGCGCTGTCGCTTTCGGTGACTGGGTCGCAAAAAAAGCGTACGTTTGTCGGTTTAGAACGTCTCGAGGTACTGGTCGAGTTCCCACTGGGAGACGTCGACGAGATACTCCGTGAACTCCTGTCGCTTGGCCTCGACGAAGTTCTCGAAGACGTGCTCGCCCAGCGCGTTCGAGATGACTTCGTCGTCTTCGAGTTCGTCGATGGCCTCGCCGAGGTTCGTCGGCAGCGTCTCGATGCCGTAGTCCTCGCGTTTCTGCTCGTCGAACTCGTAGATGTTCTCCCGAATCGGGTCCTCGCAGTCGAGGTCGCGTTCGATGCCGTCCAGCCCGGCGTGGATGAGCGCCGCGAAGGCGAGATACGGGTTACAGGACGGGTCGGGGAAGCGAGCCTCGATTCGTGACGCGGCCGGCGTGCGGGCGGCCGGCTTGCGGATGAGCGCGGAGCGGTTCCGGTCCGACCAGGCGACGTAGACGGGTGCCTCGTAGCCGGGGACGAGACGCTTGTAGGAGTTCACCGTCGGGTTGGTAACCGCGGCGATGGCGGGCGCATGATCGAGGATACCGGCGATGAAGCTCTGTGCGGTGTCCGAGAGGTTGAACTGCCCGTCCTCGTCGTGGAACGCGTTCTCGCCGTCCTGGAACAGCGAGATGTGCGTGTGCATCCCCGAGCCGTTGATTCGCGGGATGGGCTTGGGCATGAAGGTCGCGTGCAGGTCGTGTTCGGCCGCGATGGCACGGACCACGGACCGGAACGTGGCGACGTTGTCGGCCGTCGACAGGGCGTCGTCGTACGTGAAGTTGATCTCGTGCTGGCCCTGGGCGACCTCGTGGTGTGACGCCTCGATATCGAAGCCCATGTCCTCCAGCCCGTAGATGATGTCACGACGGACGTCGGACGCGAGGTCCTTCGGCGCGAGGTCGAAGTAGCCACCGGCGTCGTTGGTTTTCGTCGTCGCGCGGCCGTCCTCGTCCTCCTCGAACAGGAAGAACTCCGGTTCGGGCGCGGCGTTGACCTCGTAGCCCATCCCCTCGGCGCGGTCGACGGCGTCTTTCAGGATGCGCCGCGGGTCGCCCGAGAACGGCTCGCCGGTCGAAGTGTTGATGACGTCACAGATGAGTCGAGCGCTGGAGCCGCCCTCGACGTTCTCGCGCCACGGCAGGACTTCGAACGTCGACGGGTCCGGGTCCAGACGCATGTCGGACTCCTGGATGCGGACGAAGCCGTTGATGGAGGAGCCGTCGAAGTAGATACCCTCCGTGAATGCTTTCTCGGCCTGTTCGGCCGTAATCGAGACGTTCTTTATCGTACCGAGGATGTCCGTGAACTGAAGCCGCAGGAAGTCGACGTTCTGCTCTTCGATCTCGTCGAGTACCTCCTCTGCCTCAGCGGAAAGTTCGCTTGTCATGCTTGGACACCGGGAAGGAATACTCCTACTACTAAAACACTGCTGTTATACGCAAGGATTCCTGCCTCTTCGGCCGCAGTTGGACGTTCGTAAAATTCTAATCCCCCGCTACCGTGAGTGTACGTAATGACGTACGAAAATCTCGACCGCAAGTTAGTGAATGCCCTCCTGGGGGATGGCCGTGCCAGCCTGCGAAGCCTCGGTGAAGACCTCGACGTGTCGGTGACGACCGTCTCGAATCACCTCTCGGACCTGGAGGGCGAGGGCATCATCGATGGCTACACCCCGAAGGTGGACTACAACGCGCTGGGCTATGACGTCACGGCGATAATCCAGCTCAAGGTGGAGGGGTCCTCGCTCCCCGAAGTAACCGAGAGCCTCAGAGAGCACAAACAGATGATATCGGTGTACGAGGTCACCGGCGACTACGACATCATCGCCGTCGGCAAGTTCACCGACACCGACGGGATGAACGCCCAGATCAAGAAACTGCTCACCGACCCCGATATCAACGAGTCCAACACCTCCGTCGTGTTGAACACCGCCAGCGAACACGAGCAGTTCGAACTCGACCTCAAGTAACCCTGTTCCCCCGCTCGTCGACAGCGCCGACCGGGACCAACGGGTTCCTGGCTGACCAATCAGTTAGCACGTCCCATGAGTGACGGTGACGCCGCCGAGGAAATAACGTGTGCCACCTACCGGGTGCTCTGTTCGCACGGCTACGCTGCCCTGACGATGCAGGACATCGCCGACGACCTCTCCAAGAGCAAGGTCGCGCTCCACTATTACGACAGCAGGCACGACCTGCCGTGTGCCTTTCTCGACGGCCTCTTCGGCCGGTTCGTCGCCCTTACCGACGAGGTGGAGGGCAAGCCCCCACGAAGAGCTGCTGGCGCTCGTCGAGACGGGCCCGAAGAAGCCCGACGGCGACCGCGAGGAGTTCGAGACCGCGATGGACGATATCACCGGCCTCGCACGGGACCTCGACGAAATCGGACTCGACACCGAGCACGAACGCCTCATCTGGCAACACGACCGCAACCGTCCGGCGGATTCGCACTCGATGCCGACGCGTGGTTCGAACGCCGGTAGTCACGCTTCGGCCGTCGTCGCGACACACCGCCTCGGCTCGAAAGTCGCGGCCCTCCTACGTCGGCCAGTAAATATATTTTCACTGCCACACAACGGCCATGAAATGAGACACGTAAGCACGCTGGAGTCCACGCCGGCCCCCGACCTCCCCGTCAGCGAGCGAATCGTCTATGCTATCGCGGACCGAAAGGGGGTGTCGCCGCTCGATGTCTCGCCGCCCCTGTTCGACGCCGTCGACCCGGACGCGCTCGACCGACTCTACGCGAACGGTCGGACCGGCACCGCCGTCACGTTCGAGTACAGCGGCTACCGGGTGAGCCTCGATGAAGCCGGCCGCGTCGAACTCACGCCGCTGTCGGATTGAATCCTCAGACGAGCCAGCCCGCCTCCAGCGCCGCGATCAGTCCGGTCACCGTGAGTACGCTCGCCACCGTGGTGGCGAAGACGGTAGCGCTCGTAAACTCGCCGGGTCCCAGCCCGTCGCCGACGTCGCTGAACGCGCCGACGAGGATGATAGTGGTCACGCCGGTCGGCGTCGCCAACAGGAGGACGACGGCGCGGGCCACGATCGGATCGCCGACGCCGACCAGCAACACGACCGCGCTCGCGACCAGCGGCGCGAGCAGCAATCGAAGGGCGCCCGCCGCCCCCACCGGCCGGAGCGTTCCCTCGACGTCGACGCCCGCGAGCTGAACGCCGAGGATGAGCAACATCACGGGAATCGAGGCGTTGCCCACCAGTTCCAGTGTCTGCATCAGCGTCGACTCTGCCGGGGGAACAACGCCTGCGTAGCGGGCCGCCAGGGCGACGACGACGGCGTAGACGAACGGGACGCCGAACACCCGCTTCATGTCCGTGAGCGGGTCGCTTTCGCCGCCCCGGGCCGCGATGTAGATGCCGACGGTGTACAGCAGAACGGCTTGGAGAGCGGTGACCAGCACCGCGACGCTGCGGCCGGTCGGCCCGAAGACGAAATCGGCCAGCGGGATGCCGTAGTTGCCGGTGTTGGGAAAGACAGTAACGAGGACAAAGGCCCCAAGCATCGGCTCTCGCTGGCCGGAGAGCCGGCCCGCCACCTCGCCGACGGCGAGCATCACGCCGGTGAAGAGCCCGACGGCCCCCACGACGGCGAGGATGGTCCCGCCCGTCAACTGTGAGGTCGCCAGGCTGTGGGCGACCAGCGCCGGTGCGAGCACGTACACGGTGA
>PXQZ01000053.1:0-4987 GCA_003021755.1 Halobacteriales archaeon QH_8_67_36
CATCTATCAGTTACGTCCTCAAAAGCATTTTTCGAGTAATAGTTCGGGGTAGTTATCGAATCATCATCGGGAATAGAGCGCTATATAGACGGCCGTGTGGCCCGGTGTGAACGGGAAATATCGCCGTGAGTGCGTTCTACAGGCGTCGTTAACGACGAGAATCCAACCCCGACGCCGACGGCAGTGGGGAGGCCGACCGCGGCGACGTGTTCGATTACATGGCCCCAAACACGGGGGAGCAACGGCTACGCTTGAGCCTGATTGAATTCGGGGGCCTTGCGACGTTGCCGACAGCGATCGGGCCGCAAGCGGCCTCCGTGCCGCGAGTCGGGGGAGGGCAGGCTGCAGCAGTGAGCGTACGGCGGCATCGCCGCCGTTTCACGGAATCGAGGTCGAAGACCGGGATTTCCGCCTTTTTGACGAACGGTTTCCGAGTCGGGCGGGACCTGCGGTCCCGCTGACCGTGCGAACGGGCGCTATGCGCCCGTGAGCAGAGAGTGGTTCGTGCCGTCAGGCGCGAACCCGATGCTGAAAGAGGTTCATTGGAAGCCGATGCGGCCGCTCCCGCCGGGCCGGCGCTGCGGACTGGAGCCGCCCCTGAACTCCTCTTCCATTTGCTCGTAGTAGTCGCGGATGTCGTCGGTGATGGTGGGCCTGACCGACTCCATCGCCTGGCGGAAGTGACGCATCTGGACCTCGTCGGCGTCGTCGGACTCGCGCAGGGCCTCGATGGCCGCTTCGCGGGCGATGGATTCGAGGTCCGAGCCGACGAACCCGCCCGAGCGCTCGGCGAGTTCGCGCAGGCTCACGTCGGGGGCCAGCGGCGTGTCATCCGTGTGGATGCGGAGGATCTGCTCGCGGCCGTCGACGTCGGGTTCGCCTATCATCACGAGGCGATCGAACCGGCCCGAGCGGATGAGCGCGGGGTCTATCATGTCCGGTCGGTTGGTCGCGCCGATGACCATCACGTCCTCCATCTCTTCGAGCCCGTCGAGCTCCGTCAGGAGCTGGTTGACGACGCGCTCGGAGACGTTCGACCCCATCTCGCCGCCCCGGCCCGGCGCCAGGGAGTCGAGTTCGTCGAAGAAGATGACCGTGGGGGCGACCTGCCGTGCCTTGCGGAAGGTCTGGCGGATAGCCTTCTCCGATTCACCGACCCACTTGCTGAGTAGCTGCGGGCCACGCACGCTAATGAAGTTGGCGTCGGTCTCGTTGGCGACGGCTTTCGCCATCAGCGTCTTGCCGGTGCCGGGCGGGCCGTACAGCAGGACCCCGGACGGTGGCGTGACGCCCATGCGCTCGAACTTCCCGGGGCTGTTCATCGGCCACTCGACGGCCTCCTGGACCTGCTCTTTGGCCTCGTTGAGGCCGCCGACGCTGTCCCAGGACATCTTTGGGAGTTCGACGAGCACTTCCCGCATCGCCGATGGACTCACCTCGTTGAGCGCGCCCTTGAAGTCCTCGCGCTTGATTATCATCCGGTCGATGAGGCTGGGCGGAATGTCCTCCTCGTCGAGGTCGATTTCGGGGAGGTACCGGCGCAGGGCCTTCATCGCCGCTTCCTTGGTCAGACTCTCGATGTCGGCGCCGACGAAGCCGTGGGTGTCGGTCGCAAGCTTTGAGAGCGTGACGTCGTCCGAGAGGGGCATCCCGCGGGTGTGAATCTGGAGGATCTCCTCGCGGCCCACCTCGTCCGGGACGCCGATTTCGATTTCGCGGTCGAAGCGCCCGGGGCGGCGCAGTGCGGGGTCGACCGAGTCGACGCGGTTGGTCGCGGCGATGACGATGACCTGCCCGCGCGATTCCAGCCCGTCCATCATCGTCAGGAGCTGGGCGACGACGCGGCGTTCGACCTCGCCGGTCACGTCCTCGCGCTTGGGCGCGATGGAGTCCAGTTCGTCGATGAAGATGATAGCGGGGGACTCCTCGCTCGCGTCCTCGAATATCTCGCGCAGTTGCTGTTCGGACTCGCCGTAGTACTTCGAGATGATTTCGGGGCCGGCGATGGAGAAGAAGCTGGCGGAGGTCTCGTTGGCGACCGCTTTGGCGAGCAAGGTCTTCCCAGTGCCCGGCGGCCCGTGGAGCAGGACCCCCTGTGGCGGCTCGATGCCGAGCTTCTTGAATATCTGGGGGTGTTTCATCGGCAGTTCGACCATCTCTCGGACCCGCTGGATCTCGTTCTGGAGTCCGCCGATGTCCTCGTACGTGATACCCCCACCGGTCTTCTCGAAGCCCGAGATCGGCTCCTCGCGGAGCTCCACTTCGGTGTCCTCGGTGATGAGACAGACGCCTTCGGGTTCGGTTTCGACGGCGATGAGCGGAATCGCCTGTCCCGGCGAGCGCATGAACGGATGGTTCGTGCTGCTCATCACGGGGACGATGTCGCGCCCGACGACCGGTCGCTTGAGAATCTGTCGTTTGACCATGCCGGCGGCGTCGGAGCCGAACTGCACCGACGCTTCCTCCGGCGGGGCGAGGACGAGTTCGTCCGCCTTCTCCGCCTCGGCCTTGCGGATAGTCACGCGTTCGCCGATGCCGACGTCGGCGTTCTGTCGGGTGAACCCGTCGATCCGTACCGTGTCCGTGTTCCAGTCCTGCCGGTCCGCACGCCACACCTTCGCCGCCGTCGTATCGCTACCCTCGATTTCGATGATATCACCGGGCGAGAGCTTGAGATGCAACAACGTATCGGGGTCAAGACGGGCGATGCCACGACCCGAGTCGTTCGGGTACGCTTTCGCCACTTCTAGTTGCACTTCGTTCATAGAGTGAGACTGTAAAAAGGTCAGTTACCGCGGGAGATATGCTTTATGCTACCGGCGGGTGCGACGAGCAGCGACGGGTTTATACGTGTACTGCTATCACACGCCACTCCGATCCCGGAATCGAGTCAGCTGGTTGCCCGTTCGACCCGAGCTAGGGGCTCACACGACGGTCGGCGACGTAGCCGTTCGACGTCGCTCGCGGCCAGGTTGCCACGGCGAGTAACCGCGCCGTATTGGCCTCGTTATCGGCCATCGGGACTGTCGTCGAAGCGCGGGTGGTCCCCTCGGTTCGCCGTCGAGGACCTGTGTTTCACCACGGTCAACGAGGTGACACTGACCGTGACCGACTCGTTGGGAGTCACCTCTCACTACTCCCCGACGAGGAAGTGAAGAAGGTGCATCGCTATCGCGAGCGAACCCGTCAGTCCGACTCCGACAGTATCGAACTGACCGTCGGGACCGCCGACGGCGGTTCGCCTGTGTGGTCCGCTACCGCGTCCAGCGCGACGACGGAGCCTTCGCCGGCGCTGCCGGCGTTTCCCCCCGCTCATGAGAAGCGACACGGACTGCCGCCACCGCCGCGTTTGATAAGGCTGGCCACGGAAGCCGCGGTATGGTGTTTCTCGTTCCCTTCGACGGTTCGCCGCTCGCCGACGCCGCCCTCGACCGCGCGGTCGAGTACGCGGCCGCGATGGACACCGACGTGGTGGCGGTCAGTCTCGTGCCGACCGGGGCGGACTACGCCGTGCGCCGCCTCCGTGTCGACCCCAGCGAGGACTTCGCCGCCGAGACCGCGGCGAGCGACCTCCGCCGGAAGATCGAGGAAGCGACCGACGACGCCGAACTGAACTACGAGGACGTCAGCGCCTACTCGGCCGGCGAACTCTCCGAGACCATCCGCCGGGTGGCCCGCGACGTCGCGGCCGACGTGGTGTTCCTCGGCAGCGCCGACACCGACGACGTCGTCGTTCCCACCTCGGAACTGGACGACGCGGACGCCTACGACGTCTACATCGTCCGCAGAACCTGAGAGCGAACGAGGGCGGGGGCTTTCTGGCTCTTTACCGTCCCGTTGTCTGAATCGGGTGTGGTACCCTTTTCCGCGCCCGTGTACGAGGTACAGGTATGCGAACACTCGCCTTCGACGGCCGGATGGGTGCGGCCGGCGACATGGTTCTCGGTGCCTTACTCGCTGCCGGCGCCGACCGCGACGCCCTGAAGCCGGTAGAGCGGGCGCTCGACGTGGCGTACGTCGTCTCGACGGTCGACCGGAACGGTATCAGCGCTACCGGTGTCGAAGTCGTACTGACCGACTCGACGACGGACGGCGGACACGATGACGAGCAGACACACAGCCACGGCGACGGAGGGCACGGCCACAGTCACGACGACGGAGCCGACCACACTCACGCGGAGGGCCACGGGCCACATCGGAGCTATCCGGAGGTCGTCGACATCGTCGAGGGGATGGCCCTCCCCGAGCGAGTCGAAGCCGACGCGCTCGCCATCTTCGAGGTTCTCGGCGAAGCGGAGGCGGCGGTCCACGGGACCGACCTCGACGACACCCACTTCCACGAGGTCGGGGCCGACGACGCCATCGCCGACGTGGTCGGCGCCGCCCTGCTGCTCGCGGACCTCGACGTCGAGCGGGTGGTGACGACGCCGCTCTCTGCCGGCGGGGGGACCGTGTCGATGCGTCACGGCACCTACCCGGTGCCGACGCCGGCGGTCCTAGAGATAGCCGAGCGGGCCGACTGGTCGCTGCGGGGCGGGCCGGTCGAGACCGAACTGCTAACGCCGACCGGTGCGGCTATCCTCGCACACGTCGCCGAGGGGGTCGACCGGCTCCCGTCGCTGACCGTCGACGCCTCGGGCTACGGTGCCGGGGCCCGGGAGTTCGAGGACCATCCGAACGTCCTGCGGGCGATGATCGGCGACGGCGGGGGCGGGCTTCGCCGTGACGACATCACCGTCCTGGAGACGAACCTCGACGACGCGCCGCCGGAGGTGCTTGGCGACCTCCAGCGGTCACTGACGGCAGCGGGCGCGCGGGACGTTTCGATAGTGCCGCTGACGATGAAGAAGTCCCGGCCGGGTCACCTGGTGAAGGTCATCTGCAAGCCCGACGACGCCGACCGGGTCGCGCGACGGCTCGCCGAGGAGACCGGGACCCTGGGCATCCGTGAACACGGCGCGGGCCACCGCTGGATTGCCGAGCGGGC
>PXQZ01000053.1:5041-8033 GCA_003021755.1 Halobacteriales archaeon QH_8_67_36
GTCGTCCGTCGGGCCGAGGAGACGGTTCGGGAGTAGCGTCGAGCCGTTCGTCTCGCGCCTACCGGTCGGTGGGGTCCGGGCCGTCCTCGGCGGGCGGCCCATCCCGGTGTTCGGCCAACGCCTCCTCGATGGTGAGTTCGCCGGCCGCGACCTTGCGAGCGAGGTCGGCGTCGATGGCGCGGTTCGTGTCGCTGGCCTCCCGGGAGCGGTCCTTGATGCGCGTGAGTTCTCCCGCCGTCGGCTCGATGTCGCGGCTCGTTATCGGCTCGCCCTCGCGGCGGGCGATGTTCGCCGCCGCCAGCACGTCACCCATCCCGCGGGCGCCGCTGCCCAGATACGGCGTCGTTCCGGTCTCGTCGACCAGTTCCACGGGGACGTCCTCGATGTCGTCGATGACCCGCGAGCCGACGAGTCGTGCGCCGTCGCCGATGCGGACCAGCGGGTCGGCGGCGTCCTCGACCTCGCGGCGGACCACGTCGGCGGCGTCCGCGGCGGGCACCTGAAAGGCCGCGACGACCGTCTCGCCGTGGAGGACGGCGACACCCGGGCGCTCGCCGGGATCGATGCCGACCACGGTTCGACCGCGCTCCCCCCGGAGAGCGTCGATGGCGGTCTCGACCGCTCGCCGCGGGCGCTCGGGGTCGGCTTGGACGAGGTCGACGGCGTCGGGACTCTCGACGCGCTCGCCGGCCGCGGCGACCGCAACCGCCGTCTCCTCGGGCCACTCGTCGCCGGGCTCGATGGTAGTGAAGGCCACGCCGCGGTCGCGTAGCTCCGTGACCACACCGTGGTAGAGCTCGAAGTCGTCCGTGGCAACGACTATCACCAGTCGACGTTTGTCGGGTATCCACTTACGATTGCTGGGTCACGGACCGTCCGGCGGCGGGCAAGGGTTTTGTCCCCCTGTCGCGAAGCAGAAACGATGTCGCCCTCCTCGAACACCGATCGGTCCGGCGACCCGCTCTGGGGACTACTCGTCGGCTGCTACGTCGGCCTGCTGGGAACGCCGCCCGTCCTGTTCGCGATTGCCCGCCTCGTCACGGGGGACGCGGCCGTGCTGTACGGGAGTGCGGTCGCGTCGGGAACCGCACTGACCGGCCTCGGCTGGTGGGTGAGCGACCGCCGGGGCGGCCTGGCGGTCCGACTCGGCGCGACGCCGTCCCGGTGGCTGGCGGGTGTGGTCCCCCTTCCCTACGCGCTCGGCGGCTTCGCCAGTCTGTCGGCGACTGGCGCCATCGGCGTCGTCACGTTCTTCGGTGGACTGGGCGCGATGGCCCTCGGATCCGTCCTCGGCGTGATGGCCAGAACCCGACACACCGACGCCGTCCTCGACGGCGTCGAGACCGCGTGTGAGTTCCGCGCCGGCTGGCCGGTCGCTGCCAGACGACGAGCCGGGTTCGTCGTCGTCGCGGCTGTCGTCCTCGGGTCTGCCAGCTTTCTCGCCGGCGTACTGTCGGAGCGGTTCGTCCTCCGGTCGGCGGGCCAGTTGCTGCTGCCAATCGGCATCGCCACCTATACCGCGACGGAAACGCGGGAGTACACCGTCAGCAGCGCCGGCCTGGAACAACGGCTCCCGGTCGCACGGCGGCTGTGGTCCTGGGACGCCTTCGGCGGCTACAGCCGAACGGACGAGGCCATACTGCTCCACCGGCCCTGGCGCGTCGACCACCGGTTCGCGCTTGCGGACCTCGACGACCCGGACGCCGTCGAGACGGCCGTCGCCGCCCATCTCCGAGCAGTCTGAGGCCGCGGTGCGAGCGTTTATACCCGAATACGTCCAACCCGTGTCCGTGAGCGACTACGTGCCGACCGGCTGTGGTCCGGTCGACGAGCTGCTCGGCGGGGGGCTCGAACGCGGCGCTGTCACGCAGGTGTACGGCCCGCCCGCGGCCGGCAAGACGAATCTGGCGCTGTCGGCAACCATCGAGGTCGCCGCCGCCGGCGACGCCGCCCTCTACATCGACACCGAGGGGCTGTCGCCCGAGCGGATGGCCCAGATAGCCCGCGGCCGCGCCGAGGGGACGAACCAGACCGTCGACGACCTGGCCGGTCGGCTCATCGTCTCGGAGGTGTACGACTACGACGAACAGACCGAGGCCGTCCAGGACGCCGCGGAGTTCGCCGCCGAGATCGAACTCATCGTGCTGGACAGCGCCACCGGCTTTTATCGACTCCGCCGCGACGACGACGACGGCGGCGAGACACTCAGGGACGTGGCCCGCCAGATTACCCACCTGCTCTCGCTGGCCAGGAAACACGACGTCGCCGTCGTCTTCACGAACCAGGTGTTTACGGACCCCGACAGCGACCGCTCGACGGCGCTTGGCGGTCACACCCTCAATCACTGGTCGGGCGCCGTCCTCCGGCTGGACCGCTTTCGCGGCGGGAACCGCCGGGCAACGCTCGAAAAACACCGCGCGAAGCCCGCCGGCGACACCGTTCAGTTCGCCATCACCGGCAAAGGGCTGGCCGGCGAGGGGAGTACGCAGCCGACGCGGAATCTGGACTGACGGAGCAGCGCGGTCGGCGCGCGCCGTCGCGCCCTCGTGGCGCGACGACATCGTGTGAGGGACGAGTAGCGCAGGCGAGCGCAGCGAGTCGAGCAACGCAGTCGGCTGGGGAGGGCGTGGCTGTCGCCGCGAATGTACGGCGAGGGGAATGAGCCGTTTCACCGGAATCGAACGCGGTGAGGTTCCGGTCTTTTTCACCTCGATTTTTGCAGGCCATGCGAGAGTCTCGGTCTCGCTGGCCGTGTAAACGGGCGCGCAGCGGCCCGTGAGCAGAGGGGGTTTCCACAGCGCCCTGTAGGCGCGAGGATACCCCCCACAATAAAAAGGGACTCTCAGTAGATGAGTTCGGCGTCGTTCTCGACCATGTACAGCGTGCGGGCGGCGATGTTGACGGCGTGGTCGCCGACGCGCTCGATGTCCCGAATCGTCAGCAGGAGCCGTGAAACGTCGGCCATCAGCTGCTCGATCTCCTCGTCGCTGGA
>PXQZ01000053.1:8057-17557 GCA_003021755.1 Halobacteriales archaeon QH_8_67_36
CGTAACACAGCTCCGGGTCCTCGCGGTCGTAGGCGTCCATCGCGTCCTCGACCATCTCGATGACGACCGCCGCTATCTCCTGGATGTCGACCTCCGGGAAGACGCTGCGTTCGGCCTCCAGGGAGTATTCCCCGAGGTTCGTCGCCAGGTCGCCGATGCGTTCGAGGTCGGTGATGGTCTTGAACGAGGCGGCAATAAAGCGCAGGTCGGAGGCGACGGGCTGCTGGAGCGCCAGCAGGTCGATGCAGTCCTGTTCGAGGTCGAGATACATCCGGTTTATCTCGTCGTCGCCGTTGATGACTTCCCAGGCGAGGTCCTCGTCTTTCTGTTCGATGGCCGACAACCCCAGACGGAGCCGGTCCAGAACGAGTTCAGACATGTATAGCACGTCCTCGCGGAGCGACTCCAGAAGCTCCTGATACGATTCGCGTGGCATTGTCGGGACTCTCCGGGCCGGCCGTATCAGCCTTTCCCTTCTCGCAGTATCCGCCGTCGGGCGCGTGTTCGACAGTCCGCATGGGGCAGCGAGCCGTTTCGCAGGCCGCGACTACAAGGAGTGGCCTGTGTTCTCCGGCAGTGTTCAGATAAGCGATTGTCAGCAGCAGGGTCTGCATGAACAGCTGAAAGCCCTCGGCTGTCTCGACTCCCGCGGCTCGCTGCGCGCGTTCGCTCGCGTCCTTATCTGAACAGCGCCTGTTCTCCCCCACGTTTTTATAAAACGGGTGCTGCAGCGAGCGAAGTGAGCGAGGACGCCCCCCGCAGTAAGAATACTAGTAAATGAGTTCGGCGTCGTTCTCGACCATGTACAGCGTGCGGGCGGCAATGTTGACGGCGTGGTCGCCGGCACGTTCGAGGTCCCTGACGGTGAGCAGATACCGCTTGGTGTCGGCGAGCGTCGCGGCCACGTCGTCGTCGGGCGTGTAGGTGACGAGCGAGCGCACGAGGTCGTTCGTGGCGGCCCCACAGCGCTGGTCGAGGTCCGTATCGGCTGTGGCGACGTCCCGGCAGCGCTCCGGGTCGCCGTTCTCGTAGGCGACCAGGGCGTCACGGAGCTGGGCCAGCGTCATCTCGCCGATGTCGGTGATTGGCACCGACGGGACGGTGCCACCGGCCATCGCGTCGACGCGGGTGCCGAGGTTCGTCGCGAGGTCGCCGACGCGTTCGAGGTCGGTGAGAATCTTGAACGAGGCGACGACGAGCCGGAGGTCCGAGGCCACGGGCTGGTGGAGCGCCAGCAGGTCGATACACTCCGCTTCGAGGTCGAGATACCGCTCGTTGATCTCGTCGTCGGCGGCGGCGACGGCGCGGCCCGTCGCGGGGTCGCGCTGTTCGTAGGCGGTGACTGCGCGGTCGAGTCGCTCGGTGACGTCACGGCCCATCGCACAGACGTCCGTCCGGAGAGCGTCGAGTCGAGCCTCGAACGTGTCACGCGACATGTACGAATAGTGTGGGGGAGCCGTTTCAAAGGCGTGTCGGTGGGACGACAGCGACCGCGCGCCCTACTCGTTCCAGAACGCTCCGGTGAACATAACGAACACCGGGAGTATCTCCAGCCGACCGATCCACATCAGGAATATCATCAGGATCTTGCTGGTCGCCGGGAACGCGACGTAGCTCCCGAACGGGCCGAGGAAGCCGAATCCGGGGCCGATGTTGCCGATAGTGGCCAGGCTCGCGCTGAGCCCCTCCAGCAGCGTCATCTCCAGCCCGACGCGGCTAGCATCGAGCATGATGAGGATGGTTGCCACGCCGAAGGTGAGCAGGTACAGCAGCGTAAAGCCGTAGATGGCGTTGATGGCGTCCTCGTCGATGACGTGGCCACCGAGGCGGACCGGTTTGACGGCGCTGGGGTGGGCGGTGGTAAAGAGCTGGCGCCGAACGGATTTCAGGACGACCAGCCAGCGGACGACCTTCACCCCGCCGCCGGTCGAACCGGCCGACCCGCCGATGAACATCGCGAACACCAGCAGGGCCTGTGAGGTCGTACCCCACTGGGCGAAGTCGCTCGTGGCGTACCCGGTGGAGTTCAGCAGGGAGGCTGTCTGGAACGTCGCCTGCCGCAGGGAGTTCTCGATGACGCCCTGTGTGACGCCACCGAGGTCGCCAAGCGGCGGCGCCGAGCCGGTAAGGAGGAACCCCCAGAGGACGAGCGCCAGCCCGGCGTTCGCGCCGAGATACGCCTGGAGCTCCCGGTCCTTGAGGAAGGCGGCGTAGTCGTCCTGCAACAGGAAGTAAAACAGCGCGAAGTTCATCCCGGCAATGAACATAAAGGGGATGACGAGCCACTGGACGGCCGGGGAGAACGCCGCGATGCTGGCCGCCTGCGGGGAGAACCCGCCGGTCGGCAGGGTCGTGAAGGCATGGGCGACAGCGTTGTAGAGGTTCATCTCGGGCGCACGGCCAGCGTAGTGGATCCCGAGCAGCAAGACGGCATACAGGACAGTGAACGCGAGGTAAAACAACCAGAGCAGCCGCGCGGTCTCGGCGATTTTCGGCGTCAGTTTCTGCAGTTCCGGGCCGGGCGCCTCGGAGTCGATGAGCTGGGCGCCGTTGACCGCGGCCTCGGGGAGGATGGCGACCATCAGGACGATGATACCCATCCCGCCCAGCCACTGGGTGAGCTGTCGCCACATCAGCAGGGCGTGGGAGTGACGCTCGAAGGATATCTCGCCGGTGACGGTGGCGCCGGTCGTGGTGAACCCGGACATCGACTCGAACAGCGCGTTGACCGGGTGTCGAAGGGTCGACTCGGTGCCGTAGCCCGCGATGACGTAGGGGACGGCGCCGACGAGGGCGACGGCGCCCCACGACAGCGCCACGAGCAGGAGCGCCTCGCGGACGCCCAGTTGCGGGTCGTCGTCGAGTCGCTCCAGCGCGACGCCGACGGCGACCGTGATCGCGATAGACGCGAGGAAGGTGCGGATGCCCTCGCCGTAGACGATGCTCACCACGAGCGGAATCAGCATCGCGACGGCGAGATACTTGATGACCGTCCCGGTGAAGGCGACGCTCTGTCGCCAGTCGACGCGGACCGACATCACTGGACACCGTGCATTGGCGTACCCTCCCGGCGCAACTGCGAAAAACTTCCCGCTCTCATCCGAGTGGTCACCGGTGTCGTCACAGCAGGCTGCTGGCCTCGTCGACGTACTCCACGTCGACGAACACGACGACGTGGTCACCCCCCTCTATCACGGTGTCCCCGCGGGGGATTATCAGTTCGCCGCTCCGGGTGATGGCGCCGATGACGACGCCCTCGGGCAGGTCCGCGACCGACTCGCGGATGGGGCGGTCGATGAGCACGCTCTCCTCGTCTATCTCTATCTCGAGGACTTCGGCGCGGTCGGACTCGATGATGGCGACGTTCTCGGCGTGTTGTTCCCGCGTGAAGCGCGTTATCTCCTCGGCGGTCGCCTCGCGCGGATTGACCGCCACGTCGACGCCGACGGCCTCGAACAGCGGGACGTACTCGCCCGAGTCGACGACGGCGACTGCCCGCTGTGCGCCCAGTCGCTTTGCGAGCAATCCCGCGAGCAGGTTCTTCTCGTCGTTTTCCAGCGCCGTGATGACGACATCGACGTCCTCGATGTGCTCCCGTTCGAGGAACTCCCGGTCGGTCGCGTCGCTTTCCAGGACAGTGGTGCCGCTGAGCGCCTCGGCGAGTTCGCGGGCACGGTCGGAGTCGCGCTCGATGAGCCGGGGTTTCAGCCCGCGTTCCTGGAGCAGCCGTGCGGTGTGATAGCCCACGTCGCTGCCGCCGACGACGAGGATGTTGCGGGCGCCGTCGGTGTCCGGTTCGAGTTCGTGCGAGAACGTCTGGACGCTCTCGGGGCTCCCGATGACGATGACGTCGTCGCCCGGCTTCAGCACGGTTTCACCGCGCGGGATGACGACGCTGTCCTCCCGCAACACGGCGGCGAAGGTGAGCGACTCGTACCGGTCGGCCTCCCGGACGGTTCGGTCGGCGACGGGGCTCGACTCGGCGATCTCGAACTCCGCCATCTGGACGACGCCGTCGGCGAACGTCTCCACGTCCTGTGCCGCCGGCAGCCCCACCACGCGGGCGATGCTCTCGGCGGTCAGGAGGTTCGTCGCGACCATGTGGTCGACGCCGAAGGCCCGCTCGGACTGTTGCCAGGTCCGCAGGAACTTCGCGCTCTTGACCCGCGAGATGGTGAAGGCGTCCGTCACCGTCATCGTCGTGCCACACGTGACGATGTTGGTTTCGTCGTCGTCCGTGCTGGCGATGAGGATGTCGGCCTTCCGGACGTTTGCCTCCTGCAGGGTATCGAGGTCGGCGCCGTCGCCCTCGATGCCGAGGACGTCAGCGTCGTACATCAGCTGTTCGACGCAGTCGCCGTCGATGTCGATGACGGCCACGTCGTGGGAGGGGGCGAGACTCTCGGCGATGGCCGACCCGACTTCGCCGGCCCCGACGATGACTACGTACATCCGTGGCCCTCTGCCCGATACATATCGGGGTCGTTCAGTCGGCCCGGTGAAGTGTATTACTATCTGCTGGGGGCGACGGAGGTGGGGAGACGCCGTTCCGGAGAGCGGTAGGCTTTCGTCGGTTGGTTCAGAACGACGGGACGAATGTACATCGTCATCGTCGGGGCGGGTGACATCGGAACGCCGCTTATCGAAACCGCGACTGCCGGTGGCAACGATGTCATCGTCGTCGAACGGGACACCGCGAAGGCGGAGCAGGCGTCCAGGGAGTTCGACTGTCTGGTCATCGACGACGACGCGACGTCGAAGGAGGTGCTCGCCGGGGCGGGCGCGGACAGAGCCGACGCGCTCGTCTCGACGACCGACCAGGACGCGACCAACATCATGGTCTGCCTGCTGGCCCAGGAACTGGACGTTCCGGAGGTCATCTCCGTCGTCCACGACCCCGAACACATGGGGCTGTTCCGCCAGATAGGCGTGAACACGATGCAAAACCCCCAGCGGCTCATCGCGGAGTATCTCTACCGGGCGGTCAAACGCCCCTCCATCGTCGATTTCATGCGCATCGGCGAACAGGCGGGGGTGTTCGAGATTACGGTCGAGGACACCGCACCTATCGCTGGCAAGACGCTACAGGAAGCCAACGAGGCCAGGTTGATACAGAGCGACGTGCTCATCGTCGCAATCGAGCGCAATGGGGAGGGCGAACCGATAACCCCGCGTGGCGAAACGCGAATCGAGCCGGACGACCTGTTGACCGTCTACTCCGCGACGGGCGCAACACCCGAGGTGACCGGTGTCTTCGGTCACACCGAGGGCCACGACTGACATGTCGCGACGGGACTCCAGTGGGCTGCCGACCGCCCTCAGGACTATCGGCCGCGACATCGGCTCGCTCCTGTTGATGGAGGCGGGGCTGATGACCATCACGGCCGCCATCGCACTGGGCTTTGGCGAGTACCACGCCGTGCTCGGGTTCATGCTCGCCGGCGGCCTCACCGCGGGGGTCGGCGGCCTGGCCAACCGCCGCTTTGCCGACGCGCCACTGCCGGGGATGAAACACGGGATGGTCATCGCTGCCGGCGGCTGGTTCATGGTGGCCGTGTTCGGTTCGCTCCCGTTCTTCCTGACCGCGTGGCTGACGCCGCCCGACGTGATGGCGACGTTCGTCCCGGCCGGAACCGACACGAGCACGTGGGAGCCCATCCGCGTCGGCGGGACGACGACGCTGTCGAGTCTCGCCTACTTCAGGAATCCGCTGCATGCCCTCTTCGAGAGCATGAGCGGCTGGACCGGCAGCGGGCTGACGATGGCGGTTCACGAGCCGTCGCTCCCGCGCTCGATACAGTGGTGGCGGTCGTTCATCCAGTGGGTCGGCGGCGTCGGCGTCGTCGTCCTCACGGTTTCCATCCTCGCCCGACCGGGGAGCGGGAGCTACGCGCTCTACCGGAGCGAGGCCCGGGAGGAGAAAATCCACCCCAGCGTCGTCTCGACGGTCCGGACGGTGTGGAAGCTCGTCGTCGGCTACACGCTGCTGTCGTTTGCCCTGCTGTTCTGGGCCATCAACGCCAGCGACTACGGGAGCCAGTTGCCGCTGTGGGAGACCGCCTGGCAGGCGCTCAACCACGCGATGACCGGGCTCACCACCGGCGGGTTCTCCGTGACGGACAACTCCATCGCGACGTACGACTCGCCGCTCGTCGAACTCGTCTTGCTGCCGATCATGATACTCGGTGCCATCGCGTTCCCCGTCCACTATCTCGTGCTTCACGACCGGCAGTGGCGCAAACTGGTCACCGACCTCCAGACGCGTTGGCTGCTCGTCCTGCTTGGCCTGGGCGTCGTCGTCCTCTCGCTCCAGAACGCGCTGACGGTGTCGGCCACGGCTGACGCCTTCGCCACGCGGCCTATCGGCCGTTGGGTCGCCGGCGGCAAGGTGATGCTCGTCGGCGCGATGACGCTCGGCGGGGCCGCCGGGTCGACCGTCGGCGGGATCAAGATCATCCGTGGTTACACCGTCGTTCGGGGCATCATCTGGCAGTTTTCGCGGGTGTTCCTCCCGAAGAACGCGGTCGTCACCGCCCGCATCGACGGCCGGACACTCGACCGCGAGGAGATGGAACACGAGTTCAGCGAGGCCGCCATCGTCACGCTGCTGTGGGTGCTGTTCCTCGGCGTCAGTAGCCTCGTCCTCGTCAACACCGCCGGTCCAGACTTCGGCTATGCGGACGCCCTCTTCGAGGTCACGAGCGCGCAGGGCAACGTCGGACTCTCCTCGGGCATCACCGGTCCCTCGATGCACCCGCTTGCGGAGACGATGTTCCTGTTCAACATGTGGATCGGTCGGCTCGAAATCATTCCGGTACTTGTGTTCGTCCGGTCAGCCATCTACGGGTTGAACCCCTGATAACTGCCACGTCCGCCATCCTCCGCTGACGAAGGACCGTTCCGGACGCCGCCGACCACACGCTCCTGCTCATCGGTGACACCGAAGGGGGCTGCTCCGATGGCTCGTCTTCAGTTCGCTCGTGCTGGAGGCCGTCGAGACTGGACTGCTCGGTGCTACTGGTCGGAAAACACTGTGACCGCGGCCCGCTCGAACGGCTGTTTTAGCCGGCGCGGACAGAGTCCGGCCGGGTAGGATCCGTGGTCCGATTTTTTCTCACCGGGGGCTCCGATTATTACTCCGTGAAATTCGAACGCGAGCCTTAAGACCTACATCAAAGATATGCCTGTATGAGCGACAATCGCGACGGCGACCCGACGTCGGACGGTGGCGTGGTCGAACCGCCGTCGGAGACCGACGATGGCGTCGACATCGAGTCGCTATCGGACGGCGAACTGCGTGCCAAGTTCAGGGAGCTACGGGACGAACGTGACCGGGCACGGAGCCGCGTCGAAGAGCTCGAAGACACCGTCGAGGACCAGCAACACCGCCTGTACGATCTGGAAGGGTCGCTGGCCGAACTCCAGGGCGTCGTCAACGCCAACGCGTCGGGCGACCTGACCAGACGGGCCGACATCGACTCCAACGTCGACTCCGTCGTGGATTTCGTCTCCAGCTACAACCGGATGCTCGACGAGTGGAACTCGATCCTGAAACAGGTCAAGCAGGTCAGCACCTCCGTCGACGAGTCCACCTCCGACGTCGAACGGGAGGTCGAGAAGGTCGAGGCCGAGGGCGAACAGGTGAGCCAGTCCATCAGCGAGATCGCCGACGGCGCCAACGAGCAAAACGAGCACCTCCAGCAGGTCGGCGACGAGATGCGCTCTATCTCCGCGACCATCCAGGAGGTGGCCGCCTCCGCGACCGGAGTGGCGAACACCGCCGAGAACTCCGTCGAGAGCGGCGACAGCGCACAGGAGGCCGCGACGCAGGCCATCGAGGACCTCGAAGCGATGGAGACGAAGACGGAGGAGATGGTCCAACAGGTCGAGCAGCTATCGGACCTCATGGGCGACATCGAGGAGATTACCGAGTTCATCAACGACGTGGCCGACGACACGAACATGCTCGCGCTGAACGCCAACATCGAGGCGGCGCGTGCCGGCGAAGCCGGCAGCGGCTTCGCCGTCGTCGCCAACGAGGTCAAGGATCTGGCCAACGAGACCAAGGAGGCGACTGACGAGATCAGCTCGACTGTCTCGGACGTGCGCGAACAGACCGAGACGACCGTCGACAACATGTACGAGACCCAGGAGGTCGTCTCGCAGGCCAGCAGCGCGGTCGACTCGACCATCGACGGGCTGGACGACGTTGTCGACATGATAGCGCAGGTCAACACCAGCATCAAGGAGATAGACGACGCGGTTGACCAGCAGGCCCAGACCACGCAGTCGGTCGTCTCGATGGTCGACGACGTCAGCGCCGTCAGCGAGGAGACTACCGCGGAGGCCGAAACGGTCGCCTCGGCCGCCGAAAGCCAGGCGGAGTCGCTCACCGACGTCACCGAGGAGGTCGGCGTGATGTCCGAGCGCGCCGAGGAACTGGGGTCGACGGCACGCGATGGGCGGCGGGAAGGCGCTGCTCCTGCATGACTTCGCCCGCGAGTTCGAGGAGCAACACGGGAGCGTCCACTTCCGGCTCTCCTCGCTGGGCAGCTACGACGGGGTGCTGGACGAGAGTCTGTCCGCCGCGGGGACCGACGAGATGCCCGCCATCGCACAGATAAACGAAATCGGGAGCATGAAAGCGCGGCTGAGCGGGGCGTTCAAACCCGCCGAGCGCATCCTCCCGGGACCGGTACGATCGTCGCTGACCGACTCCGTCTCCGATTACTACACCGTTGACGGGGAGCTCCAGTCGGTGCCGTTCAACTCCTCGAACCCAGTTCTCTGTATCAACGAGGCAAAGTTCGAGGCCGCCGGGCTGAACCCGGACGACCCGCCGGAGACCTTCGCGGAGGTCCGCGAGGCCAGCGAACGGCTCGTCGAGGCGGGCGTCGTCGACTACGGCATCACCTTCGCGAACTACTCCTGGTTCGTCGAACAGTGGTTCGCCGAGGCCGGCCAGGAACTCGTCAACGAGCGGAACGGCCGCGCCGGCGTCCCCGACGAGGCCTACCTCGACAGCGATTTCGGTCACGACTTCTTCCAGTGGTGGGCTGACATGGAGGCCGACGGGCTCTACCACAACAGCGGTATCAAGGCCCGCGGGACGGCAAAAAAGACGTTCTACGACGAGCGGGCCGCCATGCTCATCGGCTCGACCTCCTCGCTGGGCTCCATCCAGTCCGGCGTCGAGTTCGGCCTGAAGACCGGCTACCTCCCCGTGCTGGACGAGCGCAACGGCGTCCTCGTCGGCGGAGCGTCGCTGTGGATAGGCGACGACCTCGACCCGCAGGTCGAACAGGTCGCCGGCGAGTTCCTGGCGTGGCTGCTCGAACCCGAACAGCAGGCCCGCTGGCACCGCGAAACCGGCTACTTCCCGGTCTGTGACGGCGCCGCCGACCTGCTGCGCTCGGAAGGCTGGTTCGACGAGAACCCACACTTCGCGACCGCGTTCGACCAATTCCAAGAGTCCTCAGACACGCCCGCGACCAATGGCG
>PXQZ01000057.1 GCA_003021755.1 Halobacteriales archaeon QH_8_67_36
TATGGGCGAAGACGCCTCGCTGGACCAGTTCCTGACCGACGAGTCGGACGAGCAGCGTTCCGAGTCCGAAACAGGGGCCGAGGAGCCGGAACCGACAGCGAGCGAGGCAACCAGTGAGCGATCGGAAACGGACGCGGCCACGGCATCACCCGATGCGGGCCCGAGAGACGGCCCGGAGCCGGCGGCGACGACCTACGTCTGGGACGGCGCGGGCGCGGCATGTGGGGCCTGCGGCGAGACGGTCGAGCGGCGCTGGCGGCAGGACGACGAATTGGTCTGTGTCGACTGCAAGGACTGGGAACGGGCGTAGACTACGTCCGTCAGAGGCGGGCTCGGTGACGGGGTTCCGGGCCCTCCAGCAGAGTTACATGTTCCCGTCCCGAACAGGTGGGTAACTAGACCTGCATGAGTGGAATCCGGGGTTCCGGCACGGTCCCCGCCGAGAGCACTATCCATGACAGATACGACAGCCAGTCGACAGTCGGACAGCGCGCTCCGGGACGCGAGCCGCCTCGCCACCGGGGTCATCGAGAACGTCGAGGCAGTCATCGTCGGCCACCACGATGCCATCGAACACATCGTCACGGCGCTGCTGGGCCGTGGCCACATCCTGCTTGAGGACGTCCCTGGGGTCGGCAAGACGATGCTGGCCCGGTCGGTCGCCGCGAGCGTCGACGGGGAGTTCAAGCGCGTGCAGTTCACGCCGGACCTGCTGCCGACCGACGTCACCGGCGTCAACGTCTACAACCAGAAGACACAGGAGTTCGAGTTCCGCCCCGGCCCCATCTTCGCCAACGTCGTGCTGGGCGACGAAATCAACCGGGCGCCGCCCAAGACCCAGTCGGCGCTGCTGGAGGCCATGGAGGAGGGGCAGGTGTCGGCCGACGGGACGACCCGCGAGATGCCCCAGCCGTTCACCGTCATCGCCACCCAGAACACCGTCGAACGGCACAAGGCCTACGACCTGCCGATGGCCGAACTCGACCGGTTCATGACGAAGCTACGGCTGGGCTACCCCGACGCCGACGAGGAGACGGCGATGCTGGGCGAGGTCGTCGGGAACCACCCGATCGACGCGCTGGAGCCGGTCGCCACGCTCGCGGAGCTACAGGCCGCCCGGCAAGCGGTGGCCGAGGTCACCGTCGAGGAGCCGGTCCGTGCGTACGCGACCCGGCTCGCGGCCCACACCCGCGAGCACGCGCGCCTCGGCGTGAGCCCGCGCGGAAGCATCAACCTGCTCCGTGCGGCACAGGCACGGGCGGTGCTTTCCGGTCGGGACTACGTGATCCCCGGCGACCTCCAGACGGAGGCCCCCGTGGTGCTCCCCCACCGCGTTCGGACCGACAACAGCGACCAGCCCGCCGAGGAACTCGTCGCGGCGGCCCTCGACCGGGTCGCCGTCGAGTGAATGCGCCCGACCCTCCGGGGCGTCGGCGTCCTCGTCGTCGCCGTGGGCGCGACCGCCGTCGGCGCGCAGTTCGGCCAGCCGGGGCTGGGCGCCATCGCCGCGCCCCTGTTCGTCGCCCTGCTGGGCGCGGCGGTCCAGGTGTCGCTCGCCGGCCTCCCCACCGTCGAGCGGTCGTCGCTCCGACGGGGGTTCCCCGGTGAGTCCCGGACGCTGAAACTCACCGCCGAGGGGAGTGGCATCGCCCGGCTCACGGACCGCCGAGCCGAAGGAGTCGGCGGGACGGCGACGGCGCGGTGTTCGCTCCCGGCGACCGTCAGCTTCGAGGTGCCCTTCGAGCGACGGGGCGAACACTCCCTCGGCCCGGTCGAGATAGTAGTCACCGACTCGCTGGGGCTGATGGTCACCAGCGGCACCGTCGAGGCCACCGACGAAGTGCTGGTGTTCCCGCCGGTGTACCGACTGGGCGGACCCGACGCCTTCGTGCGCACCCTCGTTCCCGATGCCGAGGACCGCGAGTCGTTCGACCGCCTGCGCGAGTACACGCCCGAGGACTCCCTGCGGGATATCCACTGGAAGTCAAGCGCCAAGCGCGACGACCTGCTGGTCACGGAGTTCGACGACGACAGCGAGGACCGCGAACTGCTCGTCGCCACGCGGGCCAAAGCGGGAGACGGCGACGCGATGGCGGCCGCCGCGGCCACCGTCGTCGTCGGCGCGCTCCGGAGCGGCTTCGCCGTCGAACTGGCGACGCCCGACGGGACGGTGCCGGCGGGCTTCGGCGGGCGCCACCGGACCCGGCTGCTGGAGGCGCTGGCACGTACGGGGACGGGACAGAGCGACCGCGAGGACGAGGCCGACGTGCTCGTCGGCGCCACCGACGGCGGGGTCGTCGTCCACGTCGCCGACCGGACCGAGGCGTTCGACGACCTGACGGCGAGCCGCGAGAACCCGCTGGTCTCGGGGGTGGGGGCGTGAGCCGTCTCGCCGGCCGGCTCCCGTGGTCCCAGCCCCGCGCCATCGCGCTATTGGCAGTCGCGCTGGCGCTTGGGGCACCCCTTCGGACGATGTACCACCTCATCGACGTGGTCGGCTCGCCGACGCGGTTCCTGCTCGTGGCCGGCGTCGCGCTGGTGCTCGGGGCGCTGCTGGCGCGCGTCCTCCATCCGGGACTCGCTACCGTCATCGGCGTCGGGCTCTTCGGGGCCGGCCTGGTGTGGTACGTCACGAACCTGGCGACGAACCCTTCCTTCGACGTGTTGCTGGCCGACACCGTCGAACTGCTGACCGGTCGCCGGCTGTTGCAGATAGCGAACGTCCGGCTGTGGGTGACCTCCTTCGCCGCTGCGCCGGTGTTCCTGACGACCTACTTCGCGCTCCGGCGCTGGTACGTGATGGCCGTCTTCGTCGCCGGCCTCACGCTCTCCTTTTTCGTCCTGACGACCGACGCCAGCGTCGTGACGACGCTGCTTGGCGTCGTCGGGGGCGTCGCCGGGATCGGGTTCGGAACGCTCGATTCGGTCGCGAACGAGGGACGCGCGACCACGAGCGGGGCGGACCCGCCGCCGACGGTCACGGACGCCGACGATGGTATCGACGCCGGCCGCCGGTCGGTGCTGGCCCAGCTTGCGGCCGTCATCGTCCTGCCGACGGTCGTCTCGCGCATCCCCGGCGTGGAAGGGACGGCACTCTCCCTGCTGAGCGGGGCGAGCGGGACCGTCGAAGGGAGTCTGGTCGACGCCGGCGACTCGCTGACGGTACAGGGGTCACTGTCGCTGAGCGATGTCCACCGCTTCACTATCGAGGCCGAAGAGCCCAGCTACTGGCGCGTCGGGGCCTACGACCGCTACACCGGCGACGGCTGGGTCCGGACGGGGAACGCGAGCGAGTACGACGACGGGGAGTATCTCGGTGACGGGCCGGCGACGGAGACGCGGAAACTCGTCCAGACCGTCGAGGTCGAGTCGGACATCGGGACGGTCCCCGCGGCGTGGAAACCGGTGCGTTACGAGGGCGACTCCGACGTCCTGGTGACGAGACACGACGGGCTCCAGCCCGAGTCGGGACTGGAGAGCGGCGACAGCTATCGGGTCGAGAGTGCCCGCATCGAGGCCACCGAGGAGGACCTGCGGGCCGCCGGCGACGACTACCCCGACGACGTGACGGGGACGCACGTCCAGTTGCCCGAGAGCACGCCGGACCGGGTGGCCGCGACGACGGACACGCTGACCGAGAACGCCGAGACGCCGTACCAGACCGCGCTGATCATCGAGCGGTGGCTCAAGCGGAACCGCGGCTACTCGCTTGACGTGTCACGGCCCCGGCGCAACGTCGCCGACCGGTTCCTCCACGCGATGAGCGAAGGGTACTGCACCTACTTCGCGACGACGATGGCCGTCATGTTACGGACACAGGACATCCCGGCGCGGATGACCGTCGGCTACACTCCGGGTGACGCCGTCGGGTCGGGCCGGTGGGAGGTCCGCGGGCTGCACTCACACGCGTGGGTCGAGATGTACGTCGAGAACTGGGGGTGGGTGCAGTTCGACCCGACGCCCGCGGGCCCCCGGCAAGCAGCGGAACAGCAACGGCTCGACGAGGACGGCGACGGCGGGACCAACCAGGAGACGCTGACCGAAACAGGGACCACGCCGACGCCCACGCCCACACCTACCGAGACGCCCGAACCCGGGGAGACCCCGACGCCAACGCCCCCGCCCATCCGGACTCGCCCTCCGGACGCAACGCGGACCGACGAGCGGACGGTCACGCCGGCTGGGACGGACGACGGGAACCAGCTCCCCGGGGTCCCCTCCCGCGAGGAGGCCGCGCTCGGCGTCGTCGCCCTCCTGGGAACCGCGGCCGGGCTCCGCCGACTCGGCGTCCCTGAACGCGTCTCGCGAGGGCTGTGGCTGCGCTACCAGTCACCGGAGACGCCCGCAGAGGACGTCGAGACGGCGTTCCAGCGGACGATGTACGTGCTCGCCGAGCGCCACCGCGAGCGCCGGCCGGGCGAGACGGTCCGGGCGTATCTCGACGCCGTCGACGCCGACGAGGACGTCCGGCGGCTGGCCGGGCTGCGCGAACGGCTCCGGTACGGCGGGTCGGTGTCGGCCGAGGCGGCCGAGGAGGCCATCGACATCGCCGACACCGTCGTCGCCGAGCGGTAAGGGGTCGAGTGTGGGAGCGTGCTGCCCGCTCGGCAGGCTCGTGTGGCGGCATGGCCCCGCGTCGGCGACGCTCCGGCCGTCGGCGCCACTGCAGCGCTGTGCCGGTTTCTCGGGAGAAAGATTATTTACCCCTGTAGGTGATAAGGGCGACTAGGTAATGTCGAATGAAGTCTGCGCCTCATACGCGCCAGTAGCTCCGGATACTGAGGTCTGCTCGACGTGCGGACTCCCTGAAGAGCTCTGTGTCTGTGAAGACGTGGCCAAGGAGTCTCAGGAGATCAACATCCGCATCGACGAGCGCCGTTACGGGAAGGAGGTAACGATTATCGAGGGGTTCGACCCGAAGGACGTTGACATGGACTCCCTGTCCTCGGACCTGAAGTCCAAGTTCGCCTGCGGCGGAACGGTCGAGGACGGCCAGATAGAACTCCAGGGGAACCACACCGGTCGCGTCGAGGACTTCCTCCGGGACAAGGGCTTCAACGTCGCCTGACCACCCGTCGTCGTCCGGTAGAACCGTTTTTTCGAGTGCCGAGAATAGCGTGAGCGACGGCACGGAGGAACTGTTCAGCGTGTCGGCCCGGCTCCGTTCAGCCGGAGCGACCGCTCACAGGTACGGCCGACGACAGCGACGGCCAGCAGGCCGACCACGAAGTCGCTGGTCGCGTAGACCGCGGTGGTTCCGAGCCGGG
>PXQZ01000058.1 GCA_003021755.1 Halobacteriales archaeon QH_8_67_36
TCGGCACACTCCGGAGGGAGAACCCGGCCGAGAACCTACGCCGCCGTCTCGAACGCTTCGGTGAGTGTATCGGCCTTCTCGATGACGCGGTCGGTACCCGCTTCGAGGGCGTCGAGGGCGTTGACGGCTTCCTCGGTCTTGATGGTCAGGACGGGGTCGGTCTGTCCACCGGACTGTTCGGGGTTGACGTCGTAGGTCGCCGCGGTGACGCCGTCCGTCTCCAGCAGCGCTCCCTTGATCACGTTCATGAACGTGTGGTCCTCGCCCGCAATCTCGATAGCAAGCTCCGTATCCGACTTGTCGATGACGCGCAGGTCCATACCGAGACGTTCCGACGCTGACGCTCATCAACGTGTCGCTTCACCGGCCACGAGCACCGAGCCGTAGCGACAGACGAAGCGGTCACAGCGGTCCGATCGGCGTTCGACCTCTATCAGTCCGCATCTCCGTTGGCCGGAACTGGGCTGGACGTTCGGCCATCCGGCCGCGATGCTCGGCACGACGCCGATGGGCGTCGTCATGCTCCTGCCGTTCCGTTGACGGGAGTACCTACAGGGCCAGCGGGACCAGCAGCACGCCCATGAGCGTCGCCCGCCGGCAGCCGGTGTGTGGCGGTAGGTGCCCCACCAGCGTCGCGGCGGCGAAGACGCCGACGCCGAGCGGGCCGGCGAAGAGAGCCGACAGCCCGAGGAGCCCCACCAGCACGCCCACCGACAGCGTCGCCGGGTCGACGCGACCGACGGTCCGGAGATAGCGGTCCCCGAGGCGGGGGACCAGTATGGCGGCGACGACGCCGGCGATGGCGACTGCGGTCAGCAGCGACGGGAGCGCGAGCGGGACGCTCGCACGGTCCAGCGCGACGAGGACACCGGTTCGGGGGTCGCCGAAGACGACGAGCGCGAACAGCGCGAAGACGGCAGTGGCCGTGTTGACGCCGCTGGTCGTCACGACGAACGCTCGCGGGCCGCGTTCGGCGGTCACTCCCAGCGCCAGCGTCGCGGCGATGGCGCTGGAGACGCCGGGGAGATACCCCACGACTGCGCCACACAGCGTGCCGATCGTCGCCAGGGCGGCGACGGCCCGCCGGGGCGTCGTCACCGCGGCGTCGGCCTGTGGCGGGACCCCCTCGCCCTCGATGGCGGCCAGCAACACCGGCGCGCCGAACAGCCCCGAGAACAGCGGGACCAGCACGTCGGAAACGGGAAACGCCCCCGCGACCGGGGCGTCGAGCGTGAGCAGTCCCAGCCCGCCGCTCGCGGCCAGCGAGAGCACCGCGCCGAGCCGACGGTCCCAGCCGGGTTCGGCGGCCACGAGCAGGGCCGCGATACCACCGAGGACCAGCGACAGGTGCGCGGTGACGAGCGGGTAGAGCCGGACCATCAGCCACGTCACGGGGACGGAAAGTGGCACCGCGAGGACCACGGCGCCGCCGCTCCCGAGCGCGGAGAGCCGCAACGCCTCCCGACCCCGCCCCTCGATGACCAGGCGGTGGCTCGGCAGGGCGCCAGCAGCCATCGCCGGGTCGGGAACGCCGAGCGCCAGCGCGGGCACCACGTCGAGGAAGGTGTGGGTCACCCCCGCGGCCAGCATCGCCGCGCCGACGTAGACGCGCGGACCGGGCACCGACCCGGCCGTCGCCGCCAGCAGGAGCGCGAGCGTGTTGGCATGCAGGCCGGGAACCAGCCCGCTGACCGTCCCCAGGGCGATGCCGGCGGCGATGGCCGCGAGCAGGGCGGCGACGCCGACGGGGTCCGTGGCGACGCTGACCGGGACCATGGCAGTGGCTGGTCGCCCCTCGGCATATGAACCTCCGTACGCCTGTCCGGGCAGTGTTTAGTTAAGCGACGGCAAACAGCCGGAAAGCCCCGGCCTGCTACACTCGGGGGTCTCGCTGCGCTCCTCGGTCACTTCGTTCCCTGTGGTGCTTACGTCGTCCGCCTTCGTGTAGCAGGCCGCCCCTTTCAGCCCCACCCGTAGCCAGTTGACCAGCCGGCATGGGTGGGGCTGAATCTGCTTCCTTGGCTTCGGCGACCTCGTCTTCGGACGGCTCGTCGTGGTCGGCCTCGTCGTCGTCACCCTCGGCGGGTGCGGCGGCGCCGCCGGCAGCGACCGGTGCGGCGGCGGCCTGCTCGACGGCCTCCTCGATGTCGACGTCTTCGAGGGCGGCCACGAGGGCCTTGACGCGGGACTCCTCGACGGAGACGCCGGCGGCTTCGAGCACGTCGGTGAGGTTGTCTTCGTTGATCTCTTCGCCCGATTCGTTCAGGATGAGTGCAGCGTAAACGTATTCCATTGTTCTGAGTTGGTGTGGTTAGAACATCGCTCCGAGCGCGTCGCCGGCGTCCTCGTCGTCATCGTCGTCGTCGGCCTCGTCCGTGTCGGCCTCGCTGTCGGCGTCCTCGGAGTCGGTGTCCTCGGTCTGGTCGTCAGTCTGTGCTTTCGCTGCCGGCGCGGCCTCCACGTCCTGGAGTTCCTCGGGCAGCGCTTCGGGGTCGTCGATGGTGGCCGCGAGCGCACGGAGCTGTGCGTCGGCCTTGCTGATGAGGTCGGGGACGACCTCGGGGTCCTCGATGGCGGCCGAGAGCGCGAGGCTCTTGGCGTCGCCGGTCGCGGACCGGAGCATCGTCGGGAGCGTGGTCGCGGTCGGGTGGCCGGCGTCAACGGAGAGGTTGAACGCCCGGCTGACGGCCGTGGTGATGTCGCTCTCGTACTCCTCGACGTCGATCTCCAGCTCTTCCGGGGCGAACAGCACGCCGTCGGCGAAGACTCCGCGGAGGTCGAGTCCGACCTCCTTTGGCTCGATGCCGAGTTCGTTGAGGACGTTCGCGAGGTCCCGTGTGACCTCCCCGCCCGCTTCGAGGACGGTCGAATCCGAGAGAACCTGGATGGACCCCTCCTGGATGCGAGCGTCCGCACCGATGGCCTGGAGCTCGCCGACGAACGGACCGGGGTCGACGCCGGTGTCGCCCTCGGGGACGACGATGTCGTTCGGGGCGATTTCGCCGGCACCGATGGGCGCGGGCGTCTTCGACGCTTCCAGTTCCTGGTACAGCGAGAACGGGTTGCTGTCGGTGCCGATGAGGCCGACCTGGCCGGCGACGTGCTCGGTCAGGTCTTCGAGGCCGTCGTCGACCGCTTCCAGCGCGCGGACCAGCAGCGTGTTCCGGGAGACGCGAAGCTCCGCGGAGCCGTGCAGGTCACGGCGCATGTCCTGGAGCTGTCGGGACGGAATCCCGGCGATGTTGACGACGCCGACCGAGTCGTAGGACTCGATCATCGCGACGATGTCGTCGACCTCGTCCTGTTTCCACTGCGGGATGGTCTCGGTCTTGCGTTCGCCTTCGGCACTCATATCAGGCCACCTCCACGGCGGGACCCATCGTCGTCTTCACGTAGATGGTGTCGACGTTGAGCGGCCCCTTTTCGAGGTCGGCGTGCAGGCGACGGACGATGACGTCGATGTTGTCCGAGATGTCCTCGGCGGACATGTCCTCGGCGCCCACGCGGGTGTGGAACGTGCGACGCTCACCGCTGCGTAGCTGCACGGTGTTTTTCGTGCGGTCGATGACCTCGACGACGTCGTCGTCGGGGTCGAGCGGTTCCGGCATCTTCCCGCGCGGACCGAGGACGGTCCCCAGATAGCGGCCGATGTCCTGCATCAGGTTCTTCTCCGCGATGAAGAAGTCGGTGTCATCGGCGAGGTCCTTGGCGGTGTCGTCGTCGCCACCGAGTTCCTCGAGTTCGTTCTGGTCGAGCACGTCGTCTGCGACTTCCTCGGCACGGAGGGCCGTCTCGCCCTCGGCGAAGACCACGATGGTGGTCTCCTGTCCGGTGCCAGCAGGAAGAACGACGGACTCGTCGACGCGGTTCGACGGGTCGTTGAGATCTAGGTCGCGCAGGTTGACGGCGAGGTCGACCGTTTCGCGGAAGTTCCGCTCGGGTGCCTCGTCGAGTGCGCGAGAGACTGCGTTCTCGATTTCCTGGTCTGCCATTGTTCACCTCCGTAGTACGCCAAACGGCTTCTACGGGTCAGTGAAACAGGCGGATGCCTGTCTCATCGGATACGAAGCCTATCGGGAACTTAAACCCGTCGAACCGCCCTCCTGGGCGGTCGACCGGCCGTTGCCGGGGCTCACGGACCGGAGAAACGAGTGAAGACCGCAGATACGGAGCCGGTTACGCCGACGCTTCGGCCGCGAGCTCGTCGTCGTACTCGCCCTCTTCGATGCGTTGCTTGAACTCGCGGGGGTCGTTGCTCTCGATGGTGACACCGAGCGAGGTGCAGGTGCCGACGACTTCCTTGGCGGCGTTCTTGCGGTCGTAGGCGAGCAGGTCGGACTGCTTTTGCTCGGCTATCTGCATGACCTGCTCGACGGTGAGGTCGGCGACGAACTCCTCGTGGGGCTCGCCGCTGCCGGTGTCGAAGCCGGCCTCGTCCTTGATGAGTTCGGCCGTCGGCGGGACGCCGACCTCGATGGTGAAGCTTCCGTCGTCGTCGTAGTCGACGGTGACGGGGACCTCGGTGCCGTCGAAGGCGCCGGTCTCGTCGTTGATCTGCTGCACGACTGCCTGCACGTCTACGGGCGTCGGGCCCAGCTCGGGACCGAGAGGCGGGCCAGGGTCGGCCTGTCCGCCGGGAACGAGCACTTCGATAGTTCCAGCCATGTACGTGCAATCCCCCTCGGCGGTTTAAAGGATTGCGTTTCTGGGGACGCCGCGTGAGGGGGACACACAGTGCTTCCGGCCGGCTGAGGACACGTGGGGGCCTCGGAGTCCAAGAATGAACAGATAACAGTTATGTGCTCGCCTATCCTCCACTGACGTATGTCCCTCCTTCCGCTGAAACAAACCGAACTCCGACTGTTCCGTATTCTGTTTGGAACCTTCGTGCTTCTGGGTATCACCGCCAGAGGCCTCGCCGGTGAGTCGCTACTGAGCACAGTCGTTGGCGGCGGAGTCATTGGCGGACTGTACTCTTTGCCTCTGATGCTGATCTATATGATCTATCTGTTCGGCAAGCGACGCGGGACTACGCCGGTTTGACGTGCTTTTCCGCTGTTGTCAGCAGCATACCGCTCGCCCGTGGCGAGCGGTTTCACCGAAAGACTCGCCGTACTCGTCTTTCGAGCCCTGCGGTCGCAGTGCTCCCGCAGGACACCGGAATCGCCGACGGCGTTTCCGGCCTTTTTCATGAACGTTTTTGCGGTGAGCGGTGTGCGCGAAGCGCGCACCCGAACCGGAAAAAGGTTCGTTCACGCGAAGGTGACGCCGTTCATCGCGAGGAAGTCGCTCGCGTCCTTTATTTCGACGGGGGAGCCGATGATACGGACCTGTTCGTCCTCGGTGCGGACGGTGACGGTAAAGCGGGATTCCAGCTCCTCGCGGATCCCGTCGAGCGCACCGGCGGGTAACAGGATCTGCGTGCTGTCACGGAATCGGTCCGCGTTCGCCATTACCGTGTGCTGATAGCGGGCGTCGTATAGGTGTGTCGAAATCTATAGGTGTCGACTGTGAACGATCGGGGCGCCGACTCGTCCCGTGGTCCAGGGAGGAAAGTCTTATTCGGTACGCGCGGCCGACGTACACACGATGGGGCTCGAAGACGAGATTCAGGAACTCGAAGACGAAATCGCCAGTACGCCCTACAACAAGTCTACGGAAGCGCATATCGGTCGTCTGAAGTCCAAGCTCGCGGAGAAAAAGGAGAAGCTCGAACAGCAGTCGGGCTCCGGCGGCGGGGGCGGATACGGGGTCGAGAAACACGGCGACGCTACCGTCGCACTGGTCGGCTTCCCCAGCGTCGGGAAATCGACGCTGCTGAACGCGCTGACCAACGCCGAGTCCGAAACTGGCGCCTACGAGTTCACGACGCTGGACGTCTACCCGGGGATGCTCAAGCACAAGGGGGCGAACATCCAGATTCTGGACGTCCCCGGGCTCATCGAGGGCGCGGCCGGCGGGCGCGGCGGCGGCCAGGAGGTGTTGTCGGTCGTCCGGACCGCCGACCTCATCGTCTTCATGGTGTCGGTGTTCGACATCGACCAGTACGACCGGCTGAGCGAGGAACTGTACGAGAACAAGATTCGCCTCGACGAGGCGCCACCGCGGGTCACCATCCGGAAGAAGGGGAAAGACGGGCTCTCGATAAACAAAGCCGCCGACCTCGAACTGGGGGAGGAGACTATCAAGGGCGTCCTGCGCGAACACGGCTACGTCAACGCCGACGTCACCATCGGCGAGAGCGTCGACATCGACCGGCTGGTCGACGGCGTGATGGACAACCGCGTCTACCTCCCGTCCGTCGTCGTCGTCAACAAGGCCGACCTCATCGAACCGAACTACCTCCCGACCGTCGAGGCCGAACTCGAAGAGCGCGACATCGACCCCGACGACGCCATCTTCATCAGCGCCGAGAAGGAGAAGGGACTGGACGGGCTCGTCGAGCGCATCTGGGACGAACTCGGGCTCATCAGGATCTACA
>PXQZ01000054.1:0-6586 GCA_003021755.1 Halobacteriales archaeon QH_8_67_36
GTATGAGCAATCTGGACGTCGAGGCGGTCGACGACATCGACGCACCGACCGGCGTCGACGCGCCCGAGTACGTGCTGTACGGGGGGAAAGGCGGGGTCGGGAAGACGACCTGTGCCGCAGCCACCGCGCTAGCGTCGGCCCGCGACGACACGGCGACGCTGGTCGTTTCGACGGACCCGGCCCACTCCCTGTCGGACACGCTGGAGGTTGACGTTCCGGCGGAGCCGACCCGCATCCGCGAGAACATCCCGCTTTATGCCGCCGAAATCGACCCCGAGGCCGCGATGGGCGAGGGGCCCCTGGGGATGGACGACGACGCGCTCGGCGGGCTGGGCGGGATGCTCGGCGGGGGCGGCCCGATGGGCGGCGGTGCCGACGGCCCAATGGGCGACGAGGATCCCATCGGCGGCGAGGAGGGGATTCTGGGTGGCTCGATGCCCGGCGCCGACGAGGCCGCCGCGATGCGGCTCCTGCTGGACTACACCGACGACGACCGCTTCGACCGGGTCGTCATCGACACCGCACCGACGGGGCACACCCTGCGCCTGCTGGAACTGCCCGAGACGATGGACTCGATGGTGGGGACCGTCCTGAAACTCCGCGAGCGCTTCTCCGGCATGATGGACTCGATGAAGGGGATGTTCGGCGACGACGTGGACACGGAGGCCGGCGTCCAGGACCTGGAGGAACTGAGCGCGCGCATCGAGCGCCTGCGCGCCATCCTACGGGACCCGACGCGAACCGATTTCCGCATCGTGATGGTGCCGGAGACGCTGTCGGTGATGGAGTCCGAGCGCCTGCTCGCACAGCTCACCGACTTCGAGATTCCCGTGAGTACCGTCGTCGTCAACCGCGTGATGCAAGACCCCGGCGAGGTGCTGGGTCGCGAGGTCGACATCCCCGGGCCGAACACCGACCACTGCGAGTTCTGCGCCCGGCGCTGGGCGGTCCAGCAGGACGCCATCGCCCGCGCCCAGGACCTCTTCCGCGGTCACGGGGTCAGACGGGTGCCGCTCTTTGCCGACGAGGTCCACGGCGAGCGACTGCTGTCGGTGGTCGCGGCCTGTCTGGACTGACAGTCCCACCCGTCGGTCGCGGCCTGTCTGGACTGAGAGAGCCCAGTCAGTCGATCAGCTTCCGTAGCACGCCGAAGGCGGCGTCCCGCCACCGCGCCGGCAGGTGCTGGGCCATGAGGATGAGCTTCGCGCCGTCGCCGACGGGGTAGCGCGGGTCCGGGTCGCTCGCGCTGGCGGCGTCACGAATCGTCAGCGCGACGGCGCCGGGCGTGACCGAGAGGGCGTCCTGAATTCCGGCCAATCGGGAGTCCTCGCGGGCGGTGTAGAGCCAGTCGTAGGCGCCGGTCGTCTCCAGTTCGTCCCGTTCGTCCTGTGCGCGGTCGTAAAACTCCGTTTCGACCGGGCCGGGCTGGACCAGCACCACGTCGACGCCGTACTCGGCCGCCTCCACACGGAGCGAGTCCGAAAGCGCTTCGAGGGCGAACTTCGAGGCGGCGTAGGCCCCCTGTCCGGGGAGTGCGAGCCGGCCGGCGACGCTCGAGACGTTGATGATGGTCCCGCTCTCACGGGCACGCATGTGGGGCATGACCCGGCGAACGAGACGATGGGGCCCGTAGACGTTCACGTCGAACTGCTGGCCCGACGCGGCCAGGTCGCGCGTCGGCACGTCCTCGACGGCGCCGAACTGGGCGTAGCCGGCGTTGTTCACCAGGCAGTCGATGCGCCCGGCCGAGTCGACGACCGCCGCCACGACGCGCTCGCACTGGTCGGCGTCGGTCACGTCGAGTTCGGCGGTCTCACAGCCGGACTCGGCGAGGGCAGCGACGTCCGCCTCGTCGCGGGCCGTCGCCCAGACCTGCCAGTCGTCGTCCAGAAACACCTCGGCTGTCGAGCGACCGATGCCCGAGGAGGCACCGGTTATCAGCACCGTCTTTGCCATACGAAGGGCGTCTCACCCCGGATAATTAAGCTTCCCTCGTTTGGGGCCACAACAATCGTCTCACGGGAGACCGCGTGGTCATCGCTCGACCGGACTCATACTGGTGGCTGTAAATTCGTAACGATATTCGCCACCCCCGGGGTGGCGAAATGCTCCAGTTTGTTACAGCCACCAGTATCAGCGTTCGCTTTTCACCGAGTCGGCGTAGGCATCGGCGAGCCGCGTCGGTTCGGGCAGTTTGTAGCCGGCAGCGGTCGCCAACGCGAGGTCGGCGGCCGTCTCGGCGCTCACCCGGTGGCCGGGGCTGACGATAAGCGGGTTGATGTACTGACTCGACGAGTCGTACTGGCGGCTCTGGACAGCGTAGCCGATGCGCGTCCCATCGGCGTCGACGGGGTCGCCGTCTGCCCGTCGTGTCTCCGACGCAACGCTGGTTTCGACCTCGGCGTCTGCCTCAATGGCGACGCGGGCGCCCTCGGGGAGCTTCCGGTCCAACGACTCCCGGGGTCGACCACAGAGCAGGTTCTTCGCCACCCCGATCGTCGGCACGTCGAGCGTGACGCCGATATGGGTCGCCAGCCCGGCTTCGCGGTAGTGGATGCGACCGCTGCCGTCCACGAAGACGACGTCGGGCACACACGCAAGCGCCTCGAAGGCCGCGAGGATGGCGCCGCCCTCGCGGAAGGACAACAGGCCGGGGACGTACGGAATCTCGGTTTCCTCGACGGCCCAGACCCGCTCGACGACCTCGCGGCCGCGGAGGACGACGACGGCGGAGACGGCCCTATCGTCGACGAACGCCTGGTCGACGCCGGCGACGAGCGGGCGGTCGGCATCGTCCGTGGTAGCGCCGGTGGCCGACTCGCCCAGGGTCGCCTGTCCGGCGGGGCCGTCGATAGCGACCGCCGCCGGGTCGAAGTCGAACTCGTCCGCGAAGACCGCCACGTCGGCGATGTCGCGCTGCAGGGCCTCCATCTCGGCGGTCGACAGCGTGGGGTCCGGGACGAACTCGGAGCGAACGACCGCCATCAGAACGGACCGCGACCACCGGGGCCGCCGGGACCGCCCGGACCGCCGCGGCGGCCGCCGAACTGTATCTGTCCGGGGATACGCGCCCTGTCCTTGACCCGGCGACCGTACCAGAGCCCGATGACGAGGCCGACGAGATGGGCCGTGTGGGCGATGTTCCCCCCCAGCAGCCCCGCGCCCTGGGGCGAGAGGGTCCCGGCGATGCTGATAATGGCGTAGAAACCGGTGATGGCCCAGATCGGCACCGGAATCAGGAAGTAGAGGTAGACGGTGAGGTCCGGGTTCAGGACGGTGACGAAGCCGAGGATGGCAAGCGCCGCGCCGCTTGCGCCCAGCACGCCGTAGGCGGGCCCGCCCTGGACGAGCTGGAGGCCGACCTGACCGAGGCCAGCGAGCACCCCCGACCCGAGAAAGAAGATGGTGTAGGTCTTTGACCCCATCTGCTGTTCGGCCAGCCGGCCGAAGAAGTAGATGACGATGGCGTTCCCGGCGATGTGAAACAGCCCGCCGTGGGAGAAGATAGACGTGACCCAGGTCCAGACGAAGAGGATGTTGTCCGGGTGGAGAACGAACAGCGCCCGGAACGCCGCCGGACCGAAAAACGCCAGCACGACCCGCTGTGTGACGAAGACGACGGCCATGACGGCGAGGAACACGTAGGTCATGTTCCCGCGGAAGTAGCCCATGATGCCGCCGGGGCCCGTGTCGACGTCGAAGCGGCTTGACTGGCCCGACCCGCCGCCTCGGGCAACCGGTGGTCGGCGCAGTAGGTCCCCCCGCAGTGCCCGCACTGGTAGGGCATGTTCTCCTGCTTTCCACAGACGTCACACTCCGACATTGGCGAAGCTTGGGGTGGGCGGTGCAAAGGGATTGTGTTTGTGTGTCTCACCGGCGTGAGCGGGACGGCATCGGGACGCTGTCACACATCTACAGCCGACAGTATAAGGCCCCCGGGGCCGAACGGAAGAGTAGTGCAAGGGTTCGAGCGCAAACAACTGCTGGAGCGCATCGAACGGGAAGGTGCGACCGTCGGTGCCGAGATTCCCGACGAGATCACCGTCCAGGGCGAACACATCGATCTGCAGTCGTTCGTCTTCGAAATCCAGCGCCGGGAGACGGTGCCACGAGGCGAGCGCGAGCGGGTCACCCAGGCGAAAAAGAACCTCCGCCGGGAGCGCCTCCAGCGCAAGCAACGACTGGAGGACGGCGACGTGAGCTACGAGCGCGGCGAGGAAATCGTCGAGAACATCATCGGTATCGACCGGGCGCTGAACGCCCTCGAAGGGCTGGGGCCGGCGAACCTCGAAGACGAGGCGAGGGCACAGGAGGCCGCCGACAAGAAACGCTGGATGTCCTTCCTGCGGAAGGCGCTGGGCCACGAGGACGCCGATTCGGGGACCGGTCGGGCCAGCAGGGGGCGGCGATGAGCCGGAACGACGAAATCGCGACGCTGTTGGAGGAGTTCGCCGACCTGTTGGACGCGGAGGGCGTCGAGTACAAGCCCCGGGCCTACCGCCGAGCGGCGGAGAACATCCGCGACCACCCCGGCGACATCGAGGGGCTGGCCGCCGAGGGCGAGGCGTCGGTCGGGGAGATAGACGGGGTCGGCGACGCCATCTCCTCGAAGGTCGTCGAGTACTTCGAGACGGGCGAAATCGAGGAGCTCGGCGAGCTACGCGAGGCGCTGCCCGTCGACATGCGGGCGCTGACCGCCGTCGAAGGCGTCGGGCCAAAGACGGTGGGGTCGCTGTACGAGGCCCTCGGTATCACGACGCTGGACGAACTCGAAGCCGCCGCCGAAGCCGGCGAGATACGGGAAATCAAGGGTTTCGGCGCCAAGACAGAGCAGAACATCCTCGACAACGTCGAGTTCGCCCGCGAGGCCCACGCCCGGACGCTACTGGGCACGGCCCACCCCTACGGCGAGCGGGCCAAGCGCTACGTCGCCGACGTCGACGCCGTCGAGACGTGTGCGCTGGGCGGCTCGTTGCGGCGCTGGCGTCCCACCATCGGCGACGTGGACGTGCTCGTCGGGAGCCACGAGAGCGAGGCCGTCGTCGACGCCTTCACCGACTGGCCGGAGGTGGAGAGCGTCATCGAGGCCGGCGAGACGAAAGCGAGCGTTCGGGCCGGCGGCCTGCGGGTCGACCTCAGAGTGGTGGTCCCCGAGGAGTTCGGCGCCGCCCTGCAGTATTTCACCGGGAGCAAGGACCACAACCTCGCCGTTCGGAACCGCGCTATCGAGCGGGGCCTGAAGGTCAACGAGTACGGTGTCTTCAGAGAGGCACAAAGCGCCTCGGGCAGCCGGACGCAGTCCGACGACGACGTACCCGAGGTTCCCGAAGAGGAAGACCACCAGCGGGCCGGCGAGCACGTCGCCGGCGAGACCGAGGAGGGCGTCTACGAGGCGCTGGGGATGGACTGGGTGCCCCCGGAGATGCGCGAGAACCGCGGCGAAGTCGAGGCGGCTGCCGACGGCGCTCTACCCGACCTGCTGACCGAGGCCGACGTGCGCGGCGACCTCCACACCCACAGCGAGTGGTCCGACGGCGGCAACACCGTCGCGGAGATGGTCGCCGGCGCCGCCGACTTCGGCCACGACTACATCGCGGTTACGGACCACGCCACCGGCCCGGGGATGGTCGGCGGCGTCGGCGTCGACGACACGGCTCTGCGCGAGCAGATCGCCGAGGTCGAGGCCGTCGCAGCCGACGCAGCCATCGACGTGTTCAGCGGCGTCGAGGCCAACATTGCCCCCGACGGCAGCATCTCCGTGGCCGACGACGTGCTGGCCGAACTGGATGTGGTCGTCGCCTCGCCCCACGCGTCGCTGGACGGCGACGGCACCGACCGCCTCGTCGCCGCGGCCGAACACCCCGAGGTCGACATCGTCGGCCATCCGACCGGCCGCTACCTGAACCGCCGCAGCGGGCTCGACGTCGACGTCGAACGGCTGGCGACGGTGGCCGCCGCCGCCGGCACGGCGCTTGAAGTCAACGCCAGCCCCGCGAGGCTGGACCTGGACGGCTACGCGGTCAAGGCGGCCGTCGAAGCCGGCGCGACCGTCGCCATCGACACCGACGCTCACAGCCCCGGGAGCTTCGGCCAGATTACCTACGGCGTCCACACGGCCCGACGGGGGTGGGCCGAGGCCGGCGACGTGCTCAACACCCGCTCGCCGGACGAACTGCGGGAGTTCCTCGATGGCTGACCGGGAGCGCGACCCCCTCGTCCTCGATACGATGCTCGGGAAGCTCGCGACATATCTGCGGATGTGTGGCTACGACACCGCCTACGCGCTGGACCGCGGCGCTGAGGCCGACGACGCACTGCTCGCGCTGGCCGAAACCGAGGGCCGACGGCTGGTGACCCGCGACAAGGGGCTGGCCCGCCGGGTCCCCGACGCCGTCCTGCTCACCAAGCGCGACGTGTCCGACCAGTTGCGGGAGCTGTCGGCGGCCGGGTTCGAACTCGAACTGTCGGACGAACCCGTCCACTGTGGCACCTGCAACGCCCCGGTCGAGCGCGTCGGCCGCACCGAGCCGACGCCCGAATACGCGCCCGACCCCAACGAAACCGACATCTGGCGCTGCCGGGACTG
>PXQZ01000054.1:6636-12631 GCA_003021755.1 Halobacteriales archaeon QH_8_67_36
GCTGATCGCCCTGAGAGGGTCCCGAGCAAACTTTTACAAGAGATTGCATTATAGTGGGCAAACACCCCGATGTCACCCCCTCCAGAGCGTGGTGTTTCCGACGAAGTTACTCGCGTTCAAGCGGTGGAGTATCTCCAGGGGATGACGGGACACGCAGTCGGAAGCCTGGCTTCGTTGCTCCTCTGTACCGCCGGATACTTGGGTACCGGTGAGATCGTGTTTGCGTTCGGCGGACTGGTCTGTGGGTTTCTGGTGACTGCCAATGGACTCTCGATCTACTTTTGGGACTTCGTACAGGGTCGTATCCTGTCTCGGGAGACGCACGGTGTGTCCGATAACTCCGGCAGGACGCTGGCTCCGTCGATGTCGAACGAACACAAAGCGGAGTTGACGGCTGGATTCATCCAGATCGTCGGGCTCGTCGTCGCAGTATCGTTCGCAGTCGTAGTGATCCGATGGTTGGGGACCGAACGCGGATCGTATCTGTTGGGCGGGCTGTTGGGAGCCAGCAACGTCGGTATGCTGGCGGCCAGTCGGCTGAGGAGCTGAACTACGGAGTGTGGTCCCTAATCTCGAAGTTCGTTGGCCCACTTGAGCTACACTCCATAGGTGTTCTCCGACCGCCACCTTCCCGGGTGATCACCCGGTCAGACAGTACCTACACCGGTCGACATCATCCCCGAAGCGCCTCGACCGGCGGCTCCCACGCCGCCCGATACGCCGGATAGAGCCCGCCGACGAGCGCGATGAACACGCCGAAGGCAAACGCGCCGAGCGGGACGACGACGTTTCCGGGCTGGAGGACGGCCCACAGCGGAAGTTCGGTTCGTGTAGCGACGACGACGACGGTGGCTGCCCCGAGCACTGCGCCCACGGCGCCGCCGGCGACGCCCAGCAGCGTCGCCTCGACGAGCAGCGTCCGGAGCACCTGCTCGCGGTGGATGCCGACCGCGCGAAGCACGCCGATTTCGCCGCGGCGCTCGGCGACGGTCATCAACATCACGTTGAAGATGCTGACGCCGGCCACCACGAGGGAGACGCCGGCGATGGCCAGCAGGAAGCCGTTCAGCAGGTCGAAAAACTCCGAAATCCGGTCGAGCACGCTCGTCAGTGAGAAGACGCTGACCCGCTGTTGGCGGCTGTTGAGCCGCTCTCGCACCCCGCTGGCGACCGCGCGGGCGTCCTCGGGGGAGTTCGCACGGACGACCACTTGCGAGACGTCGTCGCTGGCGAACTCGCCGGGCGGGAGCACCACGGCGGAGTCGGGCTGGAGCGGCGAGATGCCCTCGACGGGCGGGAGGACGCCCACGACGCGGTACTCGTTTTGCTCGACAGTGACGGTGCTGCCGGGTCGAAGGTCGAGTTCGTCGGCGAGTCCCGACCCGACGAGCGCGCCCTGACGGTGCGAGGAGGGGACGGCGCCGCTCCCGTTGCCAAAGAGCGCCTGCGGGTTGTCGGTGCCGTATACCTGGGCGACCGACTGGCCCCCCGTGCCACGGACCGTCCCGCCGGTCGACTGGAGCGGGACGACGGTGCCGCGGCCGTCGGCGGCCCGCCGGACCGCCGCCACCTGTGCCGCGACCGACAGCGCGTTGCCGAGCAGCCCGAGGGTGACGACGGCGAAGACGCCGATGACGATGCCCAGCGCCGCGAGCGCCGCCCGGAGCCGCTGGCGCGAGAGGTTCCGCGTGGCCAGCGACAGCGCCGGGAACCGCCGGTCAGACATCCCGCAACACCCCGTCAACGAGCTCCACAGTCCTATCGGCGTACTCCGTGACGAGGTCGTCGTGGGTTACGGCGACGACGCCGACGCCGGCCTCGTCGGCGATGCGGCGACTCTCCTCTAGGATCGCGGTGCCGGTGTCACGGTCCAAGTTCCCCGTCGGCTCGTCGGCCAGCAACACGTCGGGCTCGTTTATCAGCGCTCGCGCGATGGCGACGCGCTGTTTCTGCCCGCCCGAGAGCTCGTCGGGCGTGTGGTCGAGCCGGTCGCCCAGTCCGACGAGTTCCAGCAGCTCGTGGGCGCGGTCGGTGACGTCGTCGGGGAGAAACGCCGTCGGGAGCCGGACGTTCTCGACGGCCGACAGCGTGGGCAGGAGGTGGAAATCCTGGAAGACAAAGCCCAATGACTCCCGGCGGGCGTCGGTCCGCTCGGCCTCGGAGAGTCCCGCAGTCGTCTCGCCCCGCAACTCGACGCTGCCCTCAGTCGGTTCGTCCAGCAGCCCGAGGACGTTCAGCATCGTGGACTTGCCGCTCCCGCTGGGGCCGACGACGGCGACGACCTCGCCGCTCTCGACGGCGAAGTCGACGTGCGAGAGCGCGGTGACCGCGCCACCGCCGCTCTCGTACCGCTTGGTCACGTCGACCAGCGCGAGCGGCGGGACGGTTCGCTGGAGCGGCTCGAAGCTCATCGGTAGCGAGTGACGTACACCGTTCCCCCGGCGACAGTGGCCAGTCCCAGCAGTGCTACGACGGCCATACCCGGCGACACCGGCCCGCCGTCGCCGCCGCTCCGTGCCGGCGGCAGCGGCACGGTTCGGTTGCGGGTGACCTGTTCGCCGTCGACGGCGTAGGTCACCTGAACGGGTATCTGGCTCGCGTTGGCCGCGTCGGCCCGGGCGGTCAGTTCGAAGGGGGCGAAGGAACTGGCGTCGACCGTGCCGATGAAGTAGTCACGCTGCGGGTAGGCCGGTTGGACGCCCTCCGTCGGCTGGACGGCGACGACGGCGCTGGTCACCTCGCCGTCGCCGACGTTGGCGAGGTTCCCGTCGATGGTGACCCGGCCGTCCTCGGTGAGCGACACGTCCACCCCGGTGAGCGTCGCCTCGCCGCGCTGGGCGCGGTAGCCGTACAGCAGCGCACTCTCGTTGGGACCGCGTGGCGTCTCGTAGCCCGCGACGAAGCGGACGCCGTCGGTGCGGACCTGTGAGAGGTCGACCGTGACCGTCGTGTCCTCGCCGGGAGCGAGCGAGTCGGCGAGTGCGAACCGGCCGACCGACGCGAGCCGGGTGCCCTCGTCGTCCTCGGTGGTGAGCACCACGTCCTCGACGGCGGTGTTGCCGAAGTTCGTCACCGTCACGTCGACGCGCGAGCCGCTCGACTCGCGCTCCCCGCCGGACTGGCCCTGGAGTGCGGCGGTGCCGCCGCCACCGCCCAGTATCCCCGAGAGGTCGCCCGCAGCCTGCTGGCCGTCGTCGCTCTGTGACCGCTGGACGCGGACGCCGACGTCGGTTCTGAGCGACTCGACGGTGACCGGGGTCGAGGTCAGCGTCTCGCGTTCGACGCCGTTGGGCGTCGTGTAGGTCGTCGTCAGTTCGACCGTCCCGTCGCCGGCCGCGGGGACGGCGGTGAGGTTCACCGTCTCGGAGGCCCCGGCGGCCAGCGTCGGAACCGTCCGTCGGCTCTCCCCGCCGGTGACCGCCACCTCGACGCTCCGGAGCGGCGCAGTCGTCGGGTTCGAGACGGTCGCCTGCACCGATGACTCGGCGCCGGCGACGACCTGGTCGGTCTCCACTTCGACCTGCGGGGCGCCGGGCTCGACGCCGACGGTCAGCGGCCGTGTCGCCTCGACCCGAGCCCCGTCGCTGTCGGTCCCGACGGTCACCAGCCGGAGGTCCCGCGAGCCGGGGTCGTCGATGGTGAAAGTGACCGGCACGTCGAGCGTCTCCCCGGGCGAGAGGCGACCGAGGTCGGTGGCCGTCCCCAGCACCGCGTCGTCCTCGTTCGGGTCGACGACTCTGACCTCGTCGACGGTCATCGACGTGTCGCTGCCGCCCGAGAGCCGGAGCGTGGTCTCGGCGGTGATGGGCGCTCCGGCGGTCGGCGTCGCCGGGGTGATCGTGGTGTCGGTCAGCGTGACCCGCGCGTCGGCCCCGGCGGCCGGACCGACCGCCGCCGTTCCGAGCGCGACGGCCGATAGGACGAGCAGCAGCGAGAGGACGACTGCACGGCGTGCTCGCGGACGGGCGGGGAGTGAGCGCATACCTAGTCGCTCGAAGGGCTGCGCGCTCAAGTATCTTCCCTGGCTACCACTGTCGGCTGCAACCCGCGGGCGACGGCGACTGTCCACACGAAACCACGGCCGGCGATACGACTCCAGAACGCTTGTTACGCCCGTGCTGCTAGAGCCGGACGATGACCCTCTCGGAGGAGGCAACGGAGCGGCTCGCCGACATCGTCGCCAACCAGCCGACGAAGAACGGCGAGTTACAGGAACTGTGGGGCATGGACAGCGGGAGCGAGGTCCACCAGTACCTCGAATCGGAGCTCGGGGAGTACTACTACCGCAACGAGAACAGCCTCATCTGTACCACGCCGGAGGCGACGGCGCTGATCGACGGCGAGGGGTCCGAGCGGGGCCGGACGATGACCGTCTCCCCGCTACAGGGGACGATCATCGAGGTGCTCGCCGGTTCCGACGAGGAGCCCCAGAGTGTCGTCGCGACGCTGCAGGCAGTGCGGGCGGCCGGCGAGGACCCGGCGGTCGACGCGGTGCGGTCGGGGCTGCGGAGCCTCGCCGACATGGGCGTCGTCGAGGTCGTCCGGAAGACGGTGCCGACGTTCCGGCTGGCCGTCGCGCGCGAGGACCTCGACGTCGAAGTCCGCGACGAGTGATAGTAAATCGCTACACGAATCAGTATGAGTCAGTCGGGTCACTGCCGGGACTCGCCGTCGAGGCCGGGGCGACGCGCGCGTCGCTGTCGGGCCAGCAGTCGCTTCGTCGCTGCGCCGGGGCCGCCCTCGATTGGCCACCCCTTCGTCCGCCAGGTCGGCGGCTCCGGCGCGAACGAGTCACAGCCGCCCCGACACTCCCGCTGGGTCGGCGTCCGGCCCTTGGCGACACAGTGCGGTGCGACGCCGGTTTCGTCGGCCCGCAGTTCGAAACATCGACAGTCCGGTCGCATCGTGTCGGCGTAGCTTCGCCATCCCCGCTCGTAGGCCCGTTCCGCGATGGCGCGGCGTTTCTCGGCCTTCCACGCGGGGTCGACGTAGTCGAAGCGGGCGGCGCTGTAGTCGTCGTCGGGCCGCTCCGTGATGCGGGTGCCGTAGCCGTCGGCGTCGAGCGAGCGGGGCTCCCAGACGCTCTCGGCGGTGCCGGCGTCCGTGTCGACAGTCAGCACGCCGGTCTCCGTCGGGAAATCGGCCAGCAGAACCGGCTCGACGGCGTCGTCCGTGGCTTCGGTCGCGACCCACACCTCGTCGGCCAGCCCCAGCGCCACGTCGCGCTCCAGCTGGCCCGCCAGGTCGCGGGCGGCGCTCGCGGTGAGGTCGGGCTTGTTCTCGATGGCGACGACGCGCCGACACCAGTCGGGGTACGGTCGACGGCGGCGAATCTCGATGCGATTGCCACGCTTTCTGGTGTCGAGGGCGTCCCGGCCGGCCAGTTCGTGAACCGACTCCCGGACGTATCGCCACGGGTAGCCGGGGTCCGGGAGGGTGTCCCGATAGAAGGTCCAGTCGGCGGGCGCGTGCCGGAGGACGTGGAGCTGATCCGAGTCGAACGAGCCCGTGCCGAACGCGCCGCGCGCGCCGAGTCCGTCCGGGTCACACTCGAGTACCAGCGTGTCCCAGCGGCGGTACCGGGTGCCGAGCTGGCGGGCGACCAGCACGGTCGAGTCCCCGCGGGCGGGCGACCACTCGCGTTCGGCCCACTGGCAGACACGCAGTTCGAAGGCGAACTCGGAGTCGAGCGACACGGACACCGGTTCGTGGTTTGCGCTTGTGAATCTGTCTGTCGTGGTATGGATTCGAGCAAATTGGTTCTCAGCTTACAAATGTCGGGTGTAACCCCGGGCAGCCCTGAGATTTATATATCCATGCCAGAATTATCCATCGCCCCTACTATGAGCGATCGGAACAACGTGGACACGACGAACGCTTTTTGTCGTGATTGTGGCGAGTCAATCAAACCCGATGCCGAAATTTGTCCGAATTGCGGTGTGAGACAACAGGCTGACCCCCAAGCAACTAACGGGACGTTTGAACAGTATACGAC
>PXQZ01000054.1:12724-27209 GCA_003021755.1 Halobacteriales archaeon QH_8_67_36
GGAATATTTGGCATCATAGCAGTGGAACTGGGCGGCGAAACTGGGGCGAAGATAATCTTAGGCCTCCTTCTAGCGTTACCGATACTTCTCATACTGACAGCCGTGCTTGCAAGTTTCGTTCTGGGGCTTGGTGACACAGCCCAGACACAGTATCTAGTGACGCCTATGTTGAACGTTATCACAGTATAACTGGGAGCTTCCGCCATCACGACTCAGGCGAGAACGGTTCTGTCTGGAGGCCGTCCTGTTACTAGACAGTTGCCGGCGTTCCATCCTATTCTCAGCCGCTTTCAGGGACACGCGAAGCGGCACTTCATACACCAGAGACAAGCAACTATTCAACATGGAGCTTAACGGTCGCTCTCTCATCAATGCCGCGCTGGCTCAGTCCTCGGTATCGTCCTCGCGGTCGTCCAGGAACTCGTGAGCCTGTTCCAGTATCTCGCGGGGGCCGTCCTGCGTGACGGTGTTGATGGCCTGCTCGTAGTCGCGCCACTGCAGGTCGCGGTGCTCGGTCGACAGCTCTGCCGACGCTTCGAACGATTTCGCGACGAACAGATGCACCGTCTTGTGGATGGTGTTACCGTTCGCCTCGAACACGTAGTCGTAGTCTTCGCGGAACCCGTCCAAGAGCCGGAAATCGCCGATTCCGGCCTCCTCTTTCACTTCGCGTATGGCGGTCTGCTGGAGTTCCTCCTCGCCCTCGACGCCCCCCTTGGGAAACTCCCAGTCCCCGGGTCGGCTCTTGAGCAGGAGGTACTCCCGCCGGCCACGCGTATCGCGAAAGAGGATGGCTCCCGCGCTCGTGGCCTCTATCATTGTCCGATCTTACATCACGGGTACTTAAGAGAATATCGGAGACGGGCTCCGCGGGCGAGCGGTCCTACAACGGGCGGAATCGAGCGGCTATGGCCGGGACCGAAACTGTCCGCGGCGCTGCCGAGTAACAGTGAGTTACCGCGCGGTATCCCGTTCATAGGGCGGGTCCACGGGCGATCGGACGGCGGGCTGTCGTCGCGCGAGCAATGCCCGGCGAGAAAGGCCGGGCTTTTGGTCGTTGCCAGTCTTTTCACTTCCAATGCCGTACGTCACGACTCTGACCCTGACGAGTGGGGACCGCCACCGCCTCGACGACGTCGTGGCGGACATCAAGGCCCGTGCCGAGCGGAAAGGGGTAGAGCTGAAAGGCCCGCGCCCGAAACAGCCACGGAAGCTTCGCGTCCCCCGGTCGAAGACGTTGGGGCCCGACGGCGGCCGCTTCGACCCCTGGAACTACACCGTCTACGAGCGGACCATCGACATCGTCGGGTACGAGGGGTTCGCCCGCGAGGTGACCGCCGAGGCGTTCCCGCCGGCGGTCCACGTCGAGGTCGACGTCGAACAGCAGACCCCGCCCGGCAGCGGATGACAACACTGGTGGCTGTAAGTTCGTAACAATATCCACCACCTCGTGGTGGCGAACTACTTCAGTTCGTTATAGTCACCAGTAAAGTTCCTGCGTGCCCTCCACCCGGTATGGACCAGCAACGACGTGAGCGGCTGACTGCCCTCCGCAGGGAGCTACACCGCCACCCCGAACCGGCGTGGTGTGAGTACTGGACGACGAGTCGCATCGTCGAGGAGATAGCGCGAATCGGCGTCGACGAGGTGCGTGTCGGTCCCGACACGCTGGCGGCCGACGCACGGATGGCGGTCCCCGACGAGGAAACGCTTCAGCAGTGGCGCGAGCGCGCTCGCGGGGCGGGCGCCCGCGAGGACGTACTCGACCAGTGTGTCGGCGGCTGCACCGGGGTGCTGGCGACCGTCGAGCGCGGCGACGGGCCGACGGTCGCGCTCCGGGTGGACATCGACGCGCTGCCGATTACCGAAGCGGACGAGGCGACACACGCGCCGGCGGACGCGGGCTTTCGCTCGACCAACGAGGGGTACATGCACGCCTGCGGTCACGACGCCCACGCCGCCATCGGCATCGGCGTCCTCGAAACCGTCGCCGAGAGCGACTTTTCAGGGACGTTCAAACTCCTCTTCCAGCCGGCCGAAGAGGTCGTAAGCGGCGGGCGAGCGGTCGCCCAGAGCGGCGTACTCGACGACGTGGACCACCTGCTCGCGCTCCACATCGGACTGGACCACCCGACCGGCGAGGTGGTCGCGGGCGTGAACGGCTTCCTGGCGGTACGACAGTTCGAGGCGACCTTTCGGGGCGAGTCGGCCCACGCGGGCGGCCACCCGGCGGCGGGGCGGGACGCCGTTCAGGCGCTCGCGACGGCGGTCCAGAACCTCCACGCCATTCGCCGCCACGAAGACGGCGCGACCCGCGTCAACGCCGGTATCGTCTCCGGCGGGACGGGGACCAACGTCGTCCCCGAACGCGCGACCATCGAGGGCGAGGTTCGCGGCGAGACGACCGAACTGATGGAGTACATGAGCGAGCGGGCGGACTCGGTCGTGGAACACGCCGCCGGGATGCACGGCTGCGAGGCGAACGTCGAGACGGTTGCGGAGGCCCCCAGTGCCGAGAGCGACGCGGATCTGGCCGACGTCGTCTACGCGGTGGCCGAGGGCGTCGACGGCGTCGACAGCATCCTGCACAGCGCGCCACTGGGCGGCAGCGAGGACGCTACCTACCTGATGGACCGCGTGCAGGACCACGGCGGACGCGCCAGCTTCGTCGGCGTCGGCACCGACCACCCCGGTGGCCACCACACGCCGACCTTCGACGTGGACGAACGGTCGCTACGGATCGGGGTCGACGTACTGGCGGGCGCTATCGGGCGGTTGTGGTAACGAGCGGCCCTGCTGGCGACACGCACCGAACCGACGGTTCGGTTGGTTCGGGTTCTCTCCGCCCGGAACGAACGCCAAGAGGCTTTCGCGGTGGCCACGTACCGCAAAACGTGACTACGCAATGCGCCTCATCCAGCTCGCGCTTCCCGAAGAGACCGTCCCGGGTATCGAACGAACACTGGAACGTGAGGAGATAGACTACTACTGTATCCCCGAGACTGACACCCCTAAGTACGATACGATCGTCAACTTCTCCGTCGAGACGCCCGAGGTCGAGCCGGTTCTAGACCGACTCTACGAGGCCGGCCTGAGCAGCGACGACCACGGTATCATCATCGACGTCGAGACCGACCTCTTCAAAGAGGTCCGACGCACCCGCGAATCCGACTCCAAGATGGGACCGAACGCCCGCATCGCGGACGCCGAACTCCGGGCGGAAGCGGACAACCAGATAATGGACCCACACTCGTTCGTCCAGATGACCGTCCTGAGCGCCCTCGTCGCGACCATCGGCCTGATTCTGGACTCGGCAGCCGTCATCATCGGTGCGATGGTCATCGCCCCCCTGCTCGGGCCCGCCCTGAGTTCCACCGTCGGGACCGTCCTCGACGACCAGGAGCTGTTCTGGAGAGGCATCCGCTATCAGCTCTTGGGCGTCGCCGTCTCCGTCGGGAGCGCCGCGCTGTTCGCCTGGTCGCTCCGGACGCTGTCGATAGCGCCGCCCGGACTGGCCGTCACCGACACCGCACAGATTGCGGAGCGGTTATCACCGGACATCCTCTCGCTCATCCTTGCGCTCGCGGCGGGCGCAGCGGGCGTGTTGAGCCTCGCGACGCGGACCAAAAGCGCCATTGTCGGCGTGATGATAGCGGCCGCGCTCGTCCCGCCCGCGGCGACGTCCGGGCTCGGTATCGCCTGGGGCTACCCTGTCGTCGCGACGGACGCGGCTATCCTCGTACTGGTGAACCTGCTCGCGGTCAACCTCGCCGGCCTGGCGGTGTTCTGGTATCTCGGCTACCGCCCGCCGACGTGGCTCGGCGTCAGGCACGGTCGGAAGACGGTACTCAAACGGTCGACGGTCCTCCTGGTCGTCCTGCTCGCCGTCTCGGTCCCGCTGTGGGTGAACACGAATTCGAAGATTCAGGGGGCACAGCTGGAAGACCGGATCGAGACGAGCGTTCGTGACGCGGTCGACCAGCCGCGGTACGCCGACGTCGGGGTAGAGGCCGTGCGGGTTCGGACGGACCCGTCGGACATCACCCACGAGCCGGATCAAGCCGTCGTCGTCCTGGGCGTGCCTCCCGACGCACACTACCCGCAGCTATCGACGGTTGTCGGCGACGCGATCACCGCACAGACAGACCGGGATATCGTCGTCCGGGTGGAGTACGTCTACGTGGAAGAGTCCGCAACGAGCTAACGCGCCCAGTCAGTACTTCGGCTCGGCGCCGGTGACCGCGTAGATGTCATCCATAATGGCGTCGCGTTTGCGCTGCCACGCCTCGAAGCCGCCGATGTCGCTCGGGTAGGACTCGTAATGGTCGAGCAGCCGGTCGGCGGCCTTCTTCGTCCGGTAGAGGTCCCGGATGGTCCCCCAGTGGCCGACGCTCTTGACGGCCATCTTGAGTTTGAGCCCCAGCCCCACGTCGGTCGACCCGCCGTACAGCGCCTCGGCGAGTTTCTCGCCCGGGAGCGCGGCCAGCAGCGCCATCAGGTCGCCGACGTCGTAGGCGGTGGTGAAGATGTTGTAGATGTCGAGCGCAGCGTACCGGGCCCCGAAATGGTCCATCACGTTGACGTTGTACTCCCAGAGGGCCGCCTCGTCGTCGGTGCGGCCGTCCTCGATGGCCTCGATGGCCTGCTCGGCGGCGTAGGTCCCAGCGTAGGCCGCCCCGGCGATGCCGCCGCCGGTCGTGGGGTTGACGTGGCCCGCGGCGTCGCCGACGGCCATGTACCCCGGCGCGACCGCGGAGTCGTAGGGCCGTCGGGTGGGGAGTGCGGCGCCGAGTTTATCGGTGACCTCGGCGCCCTCGAACTCGGGGCGGGCCCGGAGGTCACGCTTGAGGTCGTCGACCAGTTCCATCGGCTCCTCGTTCATCTGGAACCCGAGGCCGGCGTTGATTTCGGTGTCCGTGCGCGGGAAGTACCAGAGGTAGCCCGCGGACCGCTCGGTCGGTTTGAACACCAGCGCGTCGTCCCACTCGACGGGGTCCTCGACTTCGACTATCTCCCGGTAGGCCGAGCAGAACTGCGAGTAGCGGACGTTCGTGTCGAAGGTCGCCTCCTCGAAGTCCGTCTTGTCCTGTAGCAGGGAGAGCGCGCCGGCGCCGTCGACGACGATTTCGGCGTCGTAGGTGACGGGGTCGCCCTTGCGGATCGCTTCCAGCCCGGTGACGGTGCCGTCGTCGGTCTGGACGACGTCTTGGACGACGGTGTCGTAGTGGAATTCGACGCCCGTGTCGGCGGCGCCCTCGATGAGACGGCGGCCGTACTCCCAGCGGTCGATGACGGCCAGTTCGCCCGGCACCGGAATCTCAAGCACCGTGTCCTCCTGTGGAATCTCGAAGCGGCCGTGGTCGACGTCCGTGTTGGTGAAGGCCGGTTCGAGCTTGGACTTCGGGATGGCTTCGGGGAAGTCACTGGCCCCCTTCAGCGCGTCCCCACAGGCGATGTGGCCCGCCTCCTCGGCGTCCTTGCGCTCGACGACGACGACGTCGTACCCCGCGTCGGCGACTGTCGCGGCGGCGTAACAGCCCGACGTCCCCGCCCCGACGACGGCCACGTCGTACCGGTGTGTGGTCATGCACGCTGGTGCAGTCCGGAGCGCAAAAATCGTTCCGACTACGCCCTTGTCGTCCAAGCGTCGGGAACGACACTGACGGCGGCCGCCGGGACGACTACACGCTCACCGTCCACTCCGCGGCGCCCGAACGGGTCTACACCGCCGCCGGAGGCGGCTACGCGCTGTCGACGGACCGCGGCGAGACGTGGGCCGACGCCTACGACCAGGTGCCCCGCGGACTGGCGGTCGTTTAGACCGCTCCGCCGAGCAGGACGATGGGAGCGGTCGTCACGGCCGCCAGGGCCGCCGCGATAGCGAGGACTGTCACCGCCCGCTTGCGGTCGGCGGCGACAGCCTCGGCTTCGGCCACCGAGCCGGTCGTCCCACCCGACCCCGAGAGGTCGTAGCGGGCCAGCGCGCCGAAGGCCACGCAGAACCCATAGTAGTCCTGGACGAGCCCGGCCCAGCCGCCGAAGACGAACGGTGCGGTCGCCCACAGCGTCGTCGCCGGGGCCACGTCGAGCGCGACCGCGAGCACGACGGCAAGTGCGAGGCCGAACGACCCCACGCCCGAGCGCCGCCGGGCGCGACGCTGGTCGGCCCCGATGTTGCAGACGCCGGGCTGGTACTCTTTCATGGGCGGCCGCTTTGACCCGAGCCCACAAAGCGGTGACGACGGCGGTACTGCCGGTCGTCGGCGCCGTCGTCGGCGGCTGGCCCAGTGGCGGGGCCACCGGCGAAGCCGCCTGACAGCCGACGGAATCGAGAAGGTATTTGCCCCCTGACACCCTCGTCGGCGATATGCACGATGTCGTCGTCGTCGGCGCCGGCCCCGCCGGCTCGCGGTACGCCCGGCGAGCCGCCGAGAACGGGCAGAAAGTGCTCGTCTTCGAGCAGGGCGAAGTGGGCGAACCGCTGGCCTGCTCGGGCCACGTCAGCACCGACATCTGGGCGTTCACCGAGGACGCCCGCGAGGAGCTGTTCCAAAACGAGATTTCGGGGGCGCGCTTCCACACCGGCGGCCCCGACAGCGACGACCACCCCTTCTACAAGGACGAAGTCATCTCGAACGTCATCGACCGGGTCGGACTCGATAAGCACCTCGCCGGGCTGGCCCGCGAGGCCGGGGCCGACCTGCGGGAAGGACATACGGTAGTGGGCGTCAGCGAGGACCGCGACGGCGTCACGGTCGACGCCCGCGGCCCCGATGGTGACGTCGAGACCTACCGTGCGAAACTCGTGGCCGGCTGTGACGGCCCGAAAAGCCGCGTCCGTCGGGCGCTTGGCCTGCCCGAACCGGGCGAACTGCTCCACGGCGTGCTCGGCTTCGACGAGACGCCGGACCACCAGGATTTCGTCGACGTCCACCTCACCGTCCCGACGTTCTTTGCCTGGCGTATCCCGCGGGGCGACGCCGGCGTGGAGTACGGCCTGGCCGTGCCGCCCGGCGACGACGCCCCCGAACGGTTCGAGGCGTTCGTCGATGGGTACGACGCCGACGTGACCCGTCGCTGTTCGGGGCTCATCCCCGTCGGCCCGCCGAAACGCGTCACTGGCTCCCGGTCATTCCTCGTGGGCGACGCCGCCGCCCAGACCAAGCCGTTCACCGGCGGTGGTATCCTCTATGGAATGACCGCGGCGGACCACGCCGCTCGGGAGATCGACCCCGACGACCCCGCGACGCTCGGCGACTACGAGCGGGCCTGGCGCGACGACCTGCGCGGCGACATCCGACTGGGCCACGCCGTGCGGGCGGGCTACTCCGTGCCCGAAGCGGTACAGAAAGCCGGACTGAAGGCGTTCGAGGGGGAAATCGGGGTCCACATGGACCGCCCCTCGACGCTGTTCTCGCGCGAGCAGCTGAAAGCGCTGCTGTCGCGCTCCTGACTACGCGGCTCCGCCGTCGCCCCGCAGGCCGAGCCACACCTCCCTGTACCCGAGCATGTAGACGCCGACGTACAGCAGCAGTGCGCCCACACCGACTTCCCAGAGGCCGAACACCGACGGACTGGCGAGCAGGTCGCCGATGCCGGCCGTCTCCGTGAGTGCGCCGACGGCGGTCAGGAGACCGGCCGCCAGGGCCCTGAGCAGTACCGAGAGCAGTTCGCCGAGTGAACCAAGACCGTTCATCGGCGGCTCTAGATGGACGCCCAACATAGCCCTTCCGCTCGAAGCGAAACCGGTTTGTCGAGCGAGGGGAGTGCAACCAGTATGGCACAGTACCGCGATATGGACCACGCGACGCTCGCCAAACGCGGCTTCGTGCTGGGCGTCGGCCTGTTCGCACTCGGCGCCTTGGGCGAACTCGCCGCACACGCACTGGTCGGTCCGCTGCCGGGCTGGAGTAACACGCTGTTGACCGATATGGAAGCGCTGGGCATCCTGCTGGCGCTGTTCGCGCCGCTCGTCTTCGGTGTCGTTTTGCCGCTCGTCGAGTGATACCGGTGGCTGTACGTTCGTAACGATATTCGCCACCCCGGGGTGGCAAAACACGTCAGTTTGTTACAGCCACCAGTATGAGCGACGGCGAACCTGTTAACAGTGTGAACGTCTACAGACGGTATGGAGCCGTCCCGTTTTACCGTCGCGTCCGGTATCGTCGCACTGGGTGGTTGTCTGGTCGCGTTCGTCGGGCCGCTCGCACTCGGAGCCGGGCCCGGTATCCGCGGGAGCGTCACGCTCTCGGCGCCGTCTTCGCCGGCAAGAACGTTGTCACTATCCGCGAGCGCGCCGTTCCGAGCTTCGCGGCCGGCGTGATGGCCACGGTGCTTGACCTGTGGCTCATCGTCGCGCCGCTACAGTACGAGTCCGTCGGCCCGGCGCTGACCGCGGTTACCCAGTTCGGCGGGATGTGTCTCGCGGCGTTCTCGGCATACACCGCCCTCGTGACCGTCAAGGGCTTTTTCGGTGCGAGCGAGGCCGACCACTGGGGGGCCTCGGGCTAAGCGAGCGGCGACCGAAGGGAACCGCGAGCACCACCGGTGAGACGGAGAAGACGGCGGCAGAATCGGCTATTCGTAACTCGGGAGCCGAGCGGACACCGCCGACCCGTCGACGAAGGGGAGGGCGTGCCGGTCGGCCGGCAGTCCGTCGCCGTCGACCCGAACCGTGAGCCCGTCCTCGGGGGCGTCCCAGTCGACGCTGGCCATGGCGATGGGCCCCTCGTGGGTCGGGCTATCGACGGCCCTCGTTATCTCGCCGACGTGCTCGTCGCCGGCACACACCGCGGCGCCCGAGTCCGGCACTGTATCGAGGGTGAGGCCGACCAGCCGCGAATTGGGGTAGCCCTGGTTCTCGACGCGGGAGACGACCTCCTGTCCGACGTAACACCCCTTCTCGAAGTCCAGGGCGTTCCGGAGTCCGAGGTCGTTCGGGAGCGCGCCCTCGATTTCGGCGTCGAACAGCGGCGAACCGGCTTCGAGGGTGAGCGTCTCCCACGTGTGATAGCCGAAGGGGACGGCGTTGAGTCCGCGGTTGACGAGCGTGTCGAACACCCGCCCGGCGTCGTCGGCGCCACACACCACGTCGTAGCTCTCCTCGCCGGCGAGGTTGTCGGTGCGGACGACCGAGACGCCGGCGTCGCCGAGTTCGCCGCGGTTGAACGAGAGGGGCGCCTCGGGCGAGGCCGCCTGGTGGAGGACGCTGGCTATCTTCTCGGTCGCCTTCGGGCCGTGGACGCCGAAGACGGCGAAGTCGTCCGTGGCCAGGCGAATGTCTACGTCCTGGATGAACGTCTTTCCCTGCCAGTCCTCGGCCAGTTCCGCGGCGTTTTGGGGCGGGGTGAAGACGAGCAGCCGTTCGCCGGCGTTGTAGACGTACATGTCAGTCTCGACGCGGCCCTGCGGGTCGAGCAGGAGGGCGTACGTCCCCTGGCCGTCGGTGTCGGGTACGCGGTTCGAGACGGCGTTGTCGACGTAGTCGACGCGGTCCTCGCCGGTGACGACGAGGACGCCGTAGCCGAACTCACAGACGCCGACGACGTTGCGGACCGCGCGGTGGGTCCGCTCGGGTCGGCCGTAGTCAGCGACGACACGGCGCCCGCCCACCTCGCGGAAGGTCGCGGCGTGGTCGGCGTGGACGCCCTCGATGACAGTCATGCGAACGGATGAGAGTCTCGCGGCAAAAAACGTCCCGCTAGCGGCGCCGGTAGGCGACCAGCGCGAGCAGTGCGAGCGCGGCAACGACCGTCACGGGCGCGAAGCCGGGGCCGCTCCCGTCGGAGGTGTCGGTCGGCGTGCCCGTGTCGTTGGCCGTGGCCGTCGGTTCGCCCGTGGCCGTAGCCGACGGCGTCCCCTCGTCGGGGTCGAACACTTCGATAGTCACCGTCTCGGTAGTGTCACCGTCGTCGACGGTGTAGTTCACCGTCCCGGCCGAGTCCGGGCTGACCCTGATGATGCCGCTGTCGTCGGTCGTGCCGATGTCCTGACCGTCCTGGGTCACCGTCGCGCCGGTGACGGGGTCGCCGTACTCGTCAGTCGCCGTTATCGGCACCTGCTGACCGAGGACGACCTGGCTCTGTGCGGTGAGGTTTATGTCGTCCGTCCGGTTGAGCGAGACGTTGGCAGTCGTGTCCGTCTCGCCTACTCCGATCGTCCGCTGGGTCCGGTCGTAACCGTCACTGGTCACGGTGATATCGTAGCGAGTGTTGACCGACACCGTAGTGGTCGTATCGCCGTCGGAACCGGTTTCGAGGGTCCCGACGCCGGGAATCTCGACGGACGCGTCGAGCGCCTCCGGCGGCTGGAAGTAGTCGTCCCTGACGGAGACGGTGAGGAGCACTTCGCCCTGCTCGATAGTCCGGTTGATCTCGGTCCGGCGCTGAACGGTGACCCGGGTCCGGTTGTCGTAGTAGCCGTCCTTGTAGATGTCGAGGCGGTAGTCGCCCCGTTCGATGGCCGGCGTCGTGACCGTCCCGTCGGCGCCGGTGCGCTGGTCGGTGACGAACTGTCCGCCGCTGTACAGCAGCACGCGGGCGTTCTCGACCGTCTCGTTGGCGGCGTTACGGACCGTTATCGTCGCCGTGCCGGACTCGGCGACGGGCACGTCAATGGACTCCGTGGACGCGTCTTCGAGAGTGTAGGGAACGTTCCGGACATACCGGTCGTCGTCGATCTGAATCGAGACGTTCTCGCCGCGGGGCACGTCGAGCAGCACCTGGCCGTTCGACGCCGTGGTGCCCTCGACGGAGCCCCCGTCCCAGGTGGCCGTCACGTCGACGCCGCCGCCGACCGAGCGGCCGTCCTGATCGACGATCGTCGCAGTGACAGTTACCTGGTCCTGCTGTGCGGTAGCGGCCGCCGGAAGCGCGGCGACCACCCCGAAAAGCATCACGATACAGAGACCGATGGAAACACGCGTCGAACCCATACGCGAGTGGTAACAACGGACACCCTTAACAGTATGGCTGTTTTACTCGGGGTTATCGACCGCCGGAGTCCATGGCGACGACCCCCTCGACGTCGCCCGGTTCGATGGGGGGAAGCGGGCCGGTCATCGTCCGGGCCAGCGCCGCCGCCGCCGCTCCGTGTGCCAGCGCCGTATCCGTCGTGGCCCCGGCAGTGAGCTGCTGGAGGACGGCGCCGACCAGTGCGGCGTGTTGCCCGGCGCTGTCGCTCCCCGGCGTCTCGAAGGCGTCCTGCTCGTGGAGGACGCCGTCGTGGTAGCCGACGACGCCGTACTCGCTGCGCGTGAGCACGACGTGGGAGAAATCATAGTCGCTGGCGATGGTGTGGACCAGTTCGCGTGGCGACCCCGTCCGGTCGAAGACGGCCTGGGCCCCGTCCTCGCCGGCGAACAGCAGTTCCACCGGGTCGAAGAGGTCTTCGAGCGTGTCGTGGGCCGCCTCGGCGCTCCAGATACCGGGGTGGAAATCCAGGTCCATCGCCCGCAGGCCGGGGGCCGACCGAAGCAACGCGCCGGCAGTCTCGGCCGCTTCGTCGGACAGCGCCGCAACCGAGCCGGTGGTAAAGACGGCATCGGCCTCCTGGATGCGACCCACCGGGAAATCGCCGGGCGACACCGTCGCCATCGCCGTGTCGGCCCGGTCCTGCAGAAGTCGCGACTCGCGTGGTGGGGTCCCGCTCTCGTGGAACGTTAGCCCCTGTCGCCCGCTGTCGGGGGCCGCCCACGCGATATCGGTTTCGAGCCCGTGTTCGTGGAGTTCGGCGACGGCCCGGCGGCCAAGCGGCGTGTCGGCAAGCTTCGAGAGCCAGACGGCCTCGGCGCCCAGTCGGCTGGCGACGGCCGCCGCGTTGCTGGATATCCCGTCGACGTGGAGCCCGACCTCGCGGGCGGTCTCGAACCGTTCGCCCTCGCGTGTCGCAAAGCGGAGGGCCGTATCACCGAACGAAACGATAGACATGTCCCACCCATGGGCCGAGGGGGGTTTAGTTCACCCGGCTGTTTCGGGTGGTGTCAGCCGATGTACCCTCGTCGCCTCCGGAAGACCCTTTGCGGCTTCCGGCCTTCGCGGAGCCTACGGCTCCGCTCACTCCCGGCGACCGGCGTGCACGGTCGCGGCCTTATTTCCGGAAGACGCTTCGCGACTTCCGACCTTCGCGGAGCCTGCGGCTCCGCTCACTCCCGGCGACCGGCGTGCCCCGGATAGTCCCGCTCGAAGCGGCCCTCCAGTTCCTCGAAGTCCACCTCGATGACGGTCGGGCGGCCGTGCGGACAGGCGTAGGGGTCGTCACAGTCGTCCAGCGCCGCGAGCAGGTCACGGACCGACCCCTCGGTGAGCGACGTGTTGCCGGTGACCGAAGGGTAGCAGGCGAGGTCGCCCAGCAGTTCGTCCGCGGCGGCCTCGACGGTGGCCGCGGCCTCGCTCTCCCCGACGAAGGCACTCAGAACATCGCGGACGATGTCGGGGCCGGCGGCGTCGGCGATGATGCCCGGCAGCGTGCGCAGTTCGACGGTGCGCTCGCCGGTGCGGGCGGTGTGAAAGCCCAGGCTCGCCAGTGCGTCGTTTCGCTTCTCGAAGACGGCCACCTCGCGAGCCGTCAGTTCGAGTTCGACCGGGTCGGCCAGCGCCTGCGTCGTCGTCTCGCCGGCGAACTGCCGCTTGAGCCGCTCGTAGTTGACCCGCTCGTCGGCGGCGTGCTGGTCTATCAGGACGAGCCCGTCGGCCGTCTCGGCGACGACGTAGGTGTCGTGTAGCTGCCCGAGGATGCGCATCGACGGCAGCGTGTCGTGGTGCGTCTCGGGTGCGTCACCGAGGCGTGTCTGGTCGTGACCGCCGGCGAACTTCCGGTCGGGGTCCGACTGGGCCGGTTCGGCTGCGTCGTCCGTGGTCGCCGGCCGGGTCGGCTCGCCGGCGGCCGCGTCCGACGGCGTGGACTGGCCGTCGGAACGCAGCTCTGTAGCTCCGTCCGACTCGTCGGCCGTTCGACCCGAAGCGGTGGTGTCGGCGGACGCTGCGGGCGATGCCTCCTCGTCGGTGGATTGCTCCGGACGGTTCCCGGGCGTCGAGTCGGTCGGTGACTCCGCCGGCCGCTCGGTTGCCGGGTCGTCCGTCGCCGACTCGCTCCCCGACTCGGGCGTGATCTCCGTCTGCTCGGGCTGGGACCGGCCCCGCGGCGCCGTCGAGCGGAGCAGTCCCTCTTCCAGCAGCGCGTCTTCGACGGCCGTGCGGACCTGCTCGCGGACGCCCTCGTTGTCGACGAAACGGACCTCCATCTTCCGGGGATGGACGTTCACGTCGACGTCGCCGCCGGGCACCCCGAGAAAGAGGACGGCGAAGGGGTAACGATCCGGCGCTATCTGGGTGCCGTAGGCGCCGACGACGGCGTCGTGGGCGGTCTTGGCCCGGACGTACCGACCGTTGACGTACGTCGAGAGATACTCTCTGCCCGCGCGGGTGGTCTCCGGGTGTGAGACCAGCCCGGTGACGCCGGAGAGCGGGCCGTCGGGGAGGTCCGCACCGTCGACTACGATCATTGATTCGGCCACCTCACGGCCGTAGACGGACATCACCGTCTCTCGGAGGTCGCCCTGCCCCGTCGTAGCGAACGTCTCGCGGCCGTTGTGTTCGAGCGAGACGGCCACGTCGGGGTTGGCCAGCGCGTAGCTCGTGACGATAGTGTTGACGTGGGCGAACTCCGTCGACGCCTGCTTGAGGTACTTCCGGCGGGCGGGGACGTTGTAGAACAGGTCCGCGATTTCGACGCTCGTTCCCTCGGGACAGCCGGCCGGGTCGACGGACGTGACCGTGCCGCCCTCGACGACGAGTTCCGTTCCCGCCGCTCCCCCTCGCGGGCGCGTGGTGATTGTGAGCCTGGACACCGCGCCGATGGCGTGCAACGCCTCCCCGCGAAAGCCCAGCGTCCCGACGCCGCCCTCCAGGTCGTCGATGTCCCGGATTTTCGAGGTGGTGTGCTGTTCGACGGCGCGCTCGACCGATTCGCGGTCCATTCCGATGCCGTCGTCGGTGACGCGAATCCCCTCGCGGCCGCCGTCGTCGACGCTCACCGTCACACGCGAGGCGCCGGCGTCGATGGCGTTCTCGACCAGTTCCTTCACGACCGAGGCCGGCCGCTCGACGACCTCGCCGGCGGCGATGCGCTCGACGGTCCGGTCGTCGAGTTGCTGGATGTCTTCTGGCGTCTCCCCCATGCTCTTGTCTTCGGTAACGGACCGGTCGACTTGAGACTGTCCCAGCGCGACAGGGTAGTGTCAACAATTATTATGGTAGAGTCCCTACCCTGTAATGGTGAGTGTGTATGTGTCACCACAGAGGTGAGATTCCCGAATGGACGAGCGAATCAACGGACAGCGACACTGATGAGTCCGCAGAGGAGGAACTGCCGGAGTTCCTCAACGAGGACGGCGACGAGGTTTCGGTGTTGACCGACGGCGGGGAATAGCGAGGGCGACTGCAGCATCGTCGCGGCCCCGGAACACGCCCCATAGGGCGTTCTCGAT
>PXQZ01000054.1:27219-34142 GCA_003021755.1 Halobacteriales archaeon QH_8_67_36
AGTCTTTCGTGATCACGAAAACCTTCGATCCTCGGACGACGGGAGTTGTCGGGCGGGGTGAGGCCGCCGACCCTCACGGACACCGGGCGTTCGGGTGTGCATTCCACCCGTCCCAGGGAGGTGGAGGGAAATTAAATTCGCCTGCGACAGCACGGCCCGGTCCGGGACGTGCGGCCAAGACGGTGAAGCCGCGGGGCCTGTCCCCGCGGTACGTCACCTGAAACGGCCCCGGCCGATGCTGGAGTGACTACCGGGAGTCCATCGGGGTCGAACAGCGCAGACAGAGCGTGTGGTCGGTGACCCAGTTCACGTCGGTCGACCCGCAGGCGGGACAGCGGAAGTTCGCGTTGTTGTACTCGGTGGTACCCCGTGGCGCGGCCAGCGCGCCGCCGTCGGTGACCCGCGCGAGCAGACTCGGAAACCGCTGGCGTTTGAACCGGGCCCGATGGGCGAGAAACGCGCCAACGTCGTCGGGGTCGGGGCCGTGGAGGTCCTCCCACGGCACCGCTATCTCGCCGTTCGCCGGCCCCCGAGCGACCTGCCGAAGCATATCGGCCGCCGCCTGAAACAGCGGTGTGGTCGTCAGCGTCTCCACCGAGTCGACGCTGTCGGCGGCGTCCCGGTAGGCCGTCTCGGCCGCCTCGTAGGCCTCGCCGATTCCTTCGAGATCGCCGATAGCGTGGAAGTCGGCGGCGAACTCCCGCAGACATGCCCGCTGGGCGGGCTGGTCGAGGGCGTTTTCAAGGTCACGCGCCACGGCTGTGCCTTCTCGCCCGCGGTTGGTGGCCCGGTCGTCCCGGCCGGCGACGCGGTAGCAGACGCCCGCGGTGGCGAGGCGCTGAAGCGGGCGCCCGACCCAGCCGCGCTCGTCGGGCTCGAACGGCGACAGCCCTTCGCGCGGTTCGGCCAGTCGATCCCGGGCGGCTCGGCTGTAGGCGTCGCCGGCAGCCTCGTATTCGCGGTCGGCCAGTGCCCCGACGGCGACGGCGCGGTGGTCGCTGTCCATACACCCCCGCAGGACCCGAGCGATAGAAACGTTCCGCTCCGGACGTCGCGCACGAGCGGATCGGCATCCACGACCCGTACAGTGTCGCGCTCAAACCGGCAGGCAGCTCGGCGAGTGTGGCGGGTTTGAAGCCACGGGTCGGTCGTCTCGATAGACGCCAATAACTGTCGGTTCACCCGCCCCGTCGTGGCTGGCTCCGGTCGCTGAAACCGGGGGCAGGGCGCCTATCCACTCCGACCCGTCCACGTAGGTGCGGACGACCGTTCCCACTATCGACGGCACGGCCCGACTCGGGGCGATCCCGTAGGCAATCTAGGTGTACCTCGCGGGCGCTGGCGCCATCGCCCCGGTTGGCTACTGCGAGAACGGCGTCCACGTCGGTATCAACGCCGCGGCTCGGGCTGTGGTCCCGTGGCAGGAGCTCGCCGTCCTAGTCGTTGGGGCGGTTCTCGGCTCCGCGATGTGTGGCGGCGTCGTCGCCGGCCTCGGGACCCTGCACACCCTCGAACTGAGGACCGCCGCGGCGTGCCCAGCACTGATACCGCGGGCGTCCATAGCCGGCCCATGGACCCCGACGAGGTGCGGCGTGCCTGGGACGACGTGGCTGAGACGTACGCGAAGCGGCGGGACCCGGACGGCTCGGACGCCGCGCTCATCGCGGACCTGCTGGCGGAACTGCCGGCCGACCCCACCGTGCTCGATGTGGGCTGTGGGGACGGCGCCCGAACGCTTGCGAACCTCCCCGCCGACGCAGTCGGGTTGGATTTCTCCCGGCGCGGGCTGGAACTCGCGGCCGACACCGTTCCCGGCCCCCGGCTCGTCCAAGGCGAGATGACCGCACTGCCGGTGGCCGACGACAGCGTGGACGGCATCACCGCCTACCACGCCGTGTTCCACGTCCCACGGGCGCGCCACCCCGAGGTGTACCGGGAGTTCGCTCGCGTGCTCCGGCCGGGCGGCGTCGCCCTCATGACGCTGCCCAGCGGCGACTTCGAGACCGTCCGGCGGGGGTGGATGGGCGGCTCGATGTTCTTCTCGGCGCCCGGGCGGCAGGCCACGCTGGACCAGCTGGCCGCGGCGGGCTTCGACGACGTGTGGACCGAGACGGCCGATGATCCGCTCGGGAGCACGACGGCGTTCGCGTTCGGCCGGCTGGGCTGACGGCCCCCAGCAAATTTGTTAGTGGGGAGAGAAGAACGCACATGGCACTCGACGTTCAGCCGCCCGACCCGCCGTCGCAGACAGACGAGCAGGCCCGCACCACGGACGAGGTGACCGACGCCAGCGAGGCGGCGGACGAGGACTACCGCCGGGACGAGATAGAGGCGGTGCTGGCCGACGGCGCGTGGGTGGAGGGGTTCGAGGAGTGGACGGCGGGGACGGACCTCGTCGAGAGCGAGTTCGACCTGCTCGTTCGCCACGGCGTCTTCGACCAGTTCGACTTCCACTGGGACCCCAGCGGCGACCAGGTCGACTACCACGCGCCGACGCCCTCGGACGACGTCCGCGAGGCGCTGGGGCCGGCGGCCGACGACGTCGAGTCCGAACTCGACGCGCTCGGTCGGGTGATCGCGGAGACGCTGGAGAACGAGTATCTCGTCCGTGACGGGGAAGAGTTCAGGTTCGACGGGGGATAGCGAGGGTCCGACTGGAAGGAGGACCCTCGAAACAGGCGAACGGCGACCACGAGGAGCCGTGAGCAGCGAGGGCGCGACCCCGAAATCGATGCGGTGAGTACAGCGAACCGCGGAGCAGCGGTCACTCACTCGACCCGCTCGGTACGTCGGCATAGGAGAGAACCACGCCGCCGACCGGCACCTACGTCCCGGGTCGCCGGGTCGAGCGGGTCCGACTCGTCGGGGTCGGCGCTGGCGTCGCCGAACTGTCCCGAGGAGAGGTCGAAGACGGCCTGCGTGGTCTCGCCGCCGGAGTCGCTCCCGCGGACCTCGATGGCCTTGTCGTCGCGAAGCCGGTCCAGCACCTCCCGCGAGCGGTCGACGACCGGCTCCGGAACGCCGGCTAGGTCGGCGACGTGAATCCCGTAGGAGCGGTTCGTCGGTCCCTCGCGGACGGTCCGCATGAACGTCACGTCCCCGTCGCGTTCGTCGGCGGCGACGTGGACGTTCTGGACGGTCGGGAGTGACTCGCCCAGCGACGTAAGTTCGTGGTAGTGGGTCGCAAAGAGCGTGAGTGCCCCGACCTCGTTGGCGATGTACTCCGTCGCCGCCCACGCGATGGAGATGCCGTCGAACGTGGCCGTGCCGCGTCCGACCTCGTCTAGAACTATCAGCGAGTTCTCGGTCGCCGAGTGGAGGATGTTCGAGAGCTCCTGCATCTCGACCATGAACGTCGAGCGGCCCTGCGCGAGTTCGTCCAGCGCGCCAACGCGCGTGTAGATGCCGTCGACCAGACCGACGGTCGCTGCCCGCGCGGGGACGAAGCTTCCGGTCTGGGCCAGCAGCGTGATGAGCGCGGTCTGGCGCATGTAGGTGGACTTCCCGCTCATGTTGGGCCCGGTGACGATGAGGAAATCCCGGTCCTCGGGGCCCAATCGGAGGTCGTTGGGGACGAACTCGGTGGTCTGCTCGACGACGGGATGCCGCCCGGCCTCGATATCGAGGTCGCCGTCGTCGGTCAGTTCCGGCCGGGTCCAGTCGTTCTCGACGGCGTGGACGGCGAGCGACCCCAGACAGTCCACCTCGGCCAGCGCCCGGCCCACGTCCTGCAGCAGCGCCGCGCGGCCGGCGACCCGCTCGCGGAGTCGCTCGAACAGGTCGTGTTCCAGGTCGTGGCGCCGTTCCTCCAGTCGGAGCACGTCCCGTTCTCGTTCGTCGAGTTCGGGGATAGTGTAACGCTTGGAGTTCTTGAGTGTCTTTATCTCCTCATAGGTCGCGGGGACCTGGTCGGTCTCGCTTTTCCCCACCTGGATGTAGTAGCCGTCGGTCTTGTTCCGGTCGACGGAGAGGTGGGTGATGCCGGTCGTGTCCTTCTCGCGGTCGGGGAGCGTCTCCAGCCACTCCAGGGCCGCCTCGTGTTCGTCGATGACCGCGTCGAGGTCGTCGTCGTACCCCCGGCGGAAGAGCCCGCCCTGCGTAACGGTGCCGGGCGGGTCTTCGACGAGGGCGGTGTCCAGTTCCGCGGCGAAGGCGGCCGCGGCCTCGCGGTCGGCGCCCGCCAACACGTCGGCGAGTGGCGAGTCGGCCAGCCGCTCCGTCTCGGCGACGGCGTCGGCTACCTCGTCCAGCAGGACGAGCGTATCGTGGACCGCTCGCAGGTCGCGAGCGTCGGCGCTGCCGGAGGTCGCCCGGGCCGCGAGCCGTTCGAGGTCGTAGCCGTCGGCGAGCGTCTCCCGGATGGCCTCGCGGGCCATCGCCTCCCGGGTCAGTGCCGCGACGGCCGTCTGTCGGCGGACCAGCTCCCCACGCTCGCGGCGGGGCCGCTGGAGCCAGCGTTTCAGCAGCCGACCGCCGGCGGCGGTGACGGTGTGGTCGACGGTGTCGAACAGCGACCCCACCGAGTCGCCCTGCATCGTCTCGGTGAGTTCGAGGTTGCGCTGTGTGGTGGCGTCCAGCGAGACGTGGTCGCGGGCGCCGTAGGCCTGCAGGCGGGTGACCGCGGCGAGCGTCCCCACGCCGGTGTCCTCGACGTACGAGAGGACAGCGCCGGCGGCGGCGACGGCCGCGTCGTCGTCCGCGATGCCCACGCTCGAAAGCGTCTCGGCGCTAAACTGCTCGCGCACCCGGTGGCGGGCGCGGCCGGGCGCGAACGATTCCGTGGCATGGAGCGACACCGCGGCCCCGGAGCGCTCGTCCAGCGCAGCCAGGAACTCGTCGTCGGTACGCAGTTCGGGCCCCGGCAACACCTCCGCCGGCGAGAACGTGTACAGTTCGGTCAGCACCGCGCTCGCGTCGGCGCCGTCTAGCTGGGTCACCCGAAAGCGCCCCGTCGTCACGTCGGCAACGGCCAGCCCGTAGGTGTCGCCCTCGCTCCGACCGTCGTCGTGGCGGACCACTGCCGTGAGATGCTGGGCGCTGGCGTCGCCGGTCGCCAGATGCGTCCCCGGCGTCACTACGCGCGTTATCTCGCGGGCGTGGCCGTCGGCCGTCTCGTGCTGGTCGGCCACCGCGACCCGGTAGCCCCGTTCGACCAGCGCGGAGACGTACGGCGTAAGATCGTCCACGGGGACGCCCGCCATCGGATACTTCGAGCCGTGGGAGGACTTCTGGCTCACCTTCAGGTCCAGTTCGGCGGCCACCAGTTCGGCGTCGTCGTCGAAGAACTCGTAGAAGTCACCGCACTGCATCGCGAGGATGTCGGCGTCGGTCTCCGCCTTGAGCGCGAGGAACTCGCCGACGATACCCGTCGCCTCAGTCATGTTCGTCCCTGTGCGTCTGTCCGGGGTAAGGATTGCGGGTGCGTCGCGTGGCCGCGGGGTCGGATCAGCTCGTGTATGTGACGTAGTCAATCCACAGCGGGTCGGGGTTGCCGTTGTTGCCGAGCCCGTTCTTGATGCTGACCCGTTCGACGTCGTCACCATCGTTCCAGAACCCCGCGCCTTCGACGCTGTTGACGAGGCTATCGGCGTCATCGTACACTAGCGCGTCGAACGTGTACTTCGAGAAGTCGACGTTTTCGATGACGAGCCGGTACCACTGGTTCTGGGTTACCTGTGCAATGCCGGTGTGGGGAACGGCAGAGTCGGCCAGTTCCGGGTCGCGGTAATGTATCCGGCCGGAGAACTCCCGGAACTCCAGTAGTTTCGCGCCACTACTGTCGTACAGTTCGATTCTGAAGTTGTTGTCGTTGGCGGACTCGTAGCGGAACCAGATGCCAAAGGAAGTGACCATCCGTGGTTCGGACAGTGTCGTCGAGACGTGTGTCGGCGTGTCCTCGCTGTCCTGCAGGAACTGCAGCGAGTAGTCGCCCTGGGCCGCCGTCGAGGAGGATTCGAGCCGTGAACTGTCGCCCTGGTCGATGGTCCAGTCGAGCGAGTCCGTCGCCTCGAAGTCGTCTATGACCGTCGTGTTCGACGCACTCGACGTGTCGACGGTGACAGTGACGGATTCGTCGCTGGCCCCGTCGTTGCCGGCCCCGTCGACCGCCTGCGCCAGCGTGGCGGTGAAACTCCCGTCCGTGTTCGCGTCGTAGGTAGCCTCGTAGGTGTACGTGCCGTCGTCGGTGGCCGTCTCGGCGAACGCGTCCGTCGAAACCGTCGTCTCGGCCGCGCCGGTGATATCGACCTGTATCGTTTCGAGTTGCTCCGTCGCGTCGAAGGAGGTTCGCAACGTCCGGTCGGAGGGGTTCGCCAGACTGAACGCGCTGACCGATGGCGGCGTCGTATCGCCCGACGAGTCACTCGTCGGTCCAACCGTGATGTCGTCGAAGTGTCCGACCGAACCGGTACCGCCGTCGTGGACTGTCAGTTCGACGCTCGCGACCTCCCCGGCCGAGTGCAGGAATTCGACGTCCGAATCGGCGACCGACCCGTCGATACGTATCTCGCCGATCTCCTCGGCTTCCCAGTCGATGTCCGCCAACTCGAAGGAGTACCACGTGTCCGTCGACGTCGACGCGAGCGCGGTCGGCCTATTGTACTCTATCTGGTCATCGTAGTTCCGGATCTGGATCTTGTGGACGACCGTGCCAGTGTCGTCTTTCCACGAGACCTGGACCGTATTGTAGGCCCCGCTGTCGATACGTATGGCCCCGCTCAACGTCGACGGGGAGATCGGGTCGAACGAGCGAGTGATTTCGTTCCCGATGTCATCGCCGTTCTCGTTAGTGTCGGTTATCACCAGTGACCGATCGCCCGCATACACCGTATCGGTCGTCGTCTCGGCGGACTCGATGCCCTCCCACTCGCTCAGGTCCCCGTCTTCGAACCCGTCTATGGACGTATCTCCCGACGGTGTGTTAG
>PXQZ01000054.1:34158-35474 GCA_003021755.1 Halobacteriales archaeon QH_8_67_36
GCCCCATACAGCGTGGCCGAATACGTCCCGTCGGACCCGCTCCGGTACGTCGCTTCGTAGGAGTACGTCTCCCCGGCGACCGTCTCGGTGAAGTCAGCTGTGGCGAGCGTTGCCGCCTCCGTCCCGGCGAGTGATACCTCGATGAAACCGAGTTGTTCGGTCGAGGTGAACGAGATTTGCAACGACCGTCCCGACGGGTTGGAAAGAGTGAACCCCGTAATCGACGGCGGTGTAGTGTCTCCCGACGGCGTCTCGACCGGTGTCGGTGTCGCCGTCTCGGTTGTGGTCGGTTCGGCTGTCGCGGTTGGCGTCGACGGGACGGTCGCCGTGAGCGTGCCGGACTCCGGCGGCGTGAACCGGCCGAGCGTCGCCGGTGTATCCTGTCCGATATAGACCAGTCGAATCGTCTCCCCGCGGCCGACCGGCTGATTCCAGTTGAGCACCTCCGGGCCGAGGACGGCGGTCGCACCGGTATCGAGTTGCTGGTCGGTGTCCGCCGTTGTCGAACCCAGTTCCGACCACGATATCCGCGTCTCCGTGGTCGAGGCCCGTATCTGGAGGTCCCCTCCCGCGATGGCCGCGCCGCCGTTGAACTGTATCGTGAGTCGCTGCTGGCCGGCCGCGTACTCGAAAGAGAAGTTCGCGCCACCGAGGTCGGTAGGCGACGTCTCGGTCTCCGATTCCGAGAGGGGGATGTCTGCTTCCGAACAACCGGCGAGTCCACCGACTCCGAGCGCACCGAGTGTCAACAGATACCGACGGCGCGTTGAATCGTCGAACATACCGACGTATTCTGATATAGATATTTAAGTGGACCGTTCATATCATGTTTTGATTCCGGACTGAGCTCTGAAACCGCGGTGGTACCGATATTTTCGATGTACCGAACAGACTTCCAGTACTACCACTAAGTAGCAGTATATAGACGGCTATGGACCGGAAACACCATTTGCACACTCCGTGAATCGCAACTAACGCGGAGCCATTCCGCGCACCCCAATCATGACCGATTCATACCGCGTTGCGTTCGTCTGTGTCCAGAACGCCGGTCGCTCCCAGATGTCGACCGCCTTCGCCGAGCGTGAGGCGGCCGAGCGCGGCCTCGAAGACCACGTCGAGATCGTCACCGGCGGGACGGACCCCGCCGACCACGTCCACGAGGAAGTCGTCGAAATCATGCGGGAGCTCGACATCGACCTCTCCGGGCGGACGCCCCGCGAGGTCTCCACCGCGGAACTGGAGACGTGTGACCTCGTGGTGACGATGGGCTGTTCGACGCTGGCGCTCGACGCCGACGTCGAGGTACGGGACTGGGC
>PXQZ01000055.1:0-1167 GCA_003021755.1 Halobacteriales archaeon QH_8_67_36
GGTAACGGCAACTGATGCGGACTGCCGTCGCTCTTCCCCGGTGATTGCCGGTCCGGACCCGGCGACATTACGATCCGCACGACCGGCTTCGGTATCGTTTTACGACATCTGTGCTTTTACTCGGGCATGACAGCGCCCATTTCGGACCGACTGGACGACGCCGACGTAGCCCGCGAGTCGGGCCGACGAAAGATGGACTGGGCAGCCCAGCATATGCCCATCTGTGATGCGCTCGCTTCGGAGTTCGAGGCCGACCAGCCCTTCGAGGGCGAGCGCATCGGTATGGCGATGCACGTCGAGGCCAAGACCGCAATTCTGGCCGAGATTCTGGCCGCCGGCGGCGCGGAAGTCGCCATCACCGGCTGTAACCCGCTCTCGACCCACGACGACATCAGCGCCGCGCTGGACGCCGTCGACGGGGTCACCTCCTACGCCGAGCGCGGCGTCGACGACGAGGATTACTACGCCGCCATCGAGGCCGTCATCGACCACGAGCCCACGATCACGGTCGACGACGGGATGGACCTCGTCGCGGCCATCCACGAGGACTACCCCGAACGCATCGACACCATCGTCGGCGGGTGCGAGGAAACCACCACGGGCGTCCACCGTCTGCGTGCGATGGACCGGGACGGGGAGCTCAACTACCCCGTTTTCGCCGTCAACGACACGCCGATGAAGCGGCTGTTCGACAACGTCCACGGCACCGGCGAGTCCTCGCTGGCGGGCATCGCCATGACGACGAACCTCTCGTGGGCCGGCAAGACCGTCGTCGTCGCCGGCTACGGCCACTGCGGCAAGGGCGTCGCGAAGAAGGCCAGCGGCCAGAACGCCGACGTGGTCGTCACCGAGGTCGAACCCCGCCGCGCGCTGGAGGCCCACATGGAGGGGTACGACGTCATGCCGATGGCCGAGGCCGCCGCCGAGGGCGACGTGTTCATCACGACCACCGGCAACCGAGACGTCATCGTCGAGGAACACTTCGAGTCGATGCAGGACGGCGTCCTTCTCGCGAACGCCGGCCACTTCGACGTGGAGATAGCCCTCGACGCACTCTCGGATTTGGCGGTCGACAGCTACGAGGCCCGCGACGGCGTCCAGGCCTACGAGATGGCCGACGGCCGCCGGCTGAACGTGCTGGCCGAGGGTCGGCTCGTGAACCTCGCG
>PXQZ01000055.1:1411-7819 GCA_003021755.1 Halobacteriales archaeon QH_8_67_36
CGTAGCGAGGCCGACCGTCGGGAGGCCTCGAACCGGAACGGCGACCACAGGGAGCCGTGGAGGACGTAGGTGCTCGCGCTTGGCGCGAGCACCGAACAGCCGAACGGGGAACGTAGTGACCCGTGAGGCACAGGGTGGTCGCGAGCGGAGTGACCACATATCGTCGAACGGCGAAGCCGCGAGAACTCTCGGCACGGCCGAACGTCGCCCGTCGGGAGTCCCCAGACGTGTCGGAGAGTGAGATAGTGTTGCCCGCAGTACGACTGCCCATCGGCGGGACGGCAATTTTATTCGGCCCGGCCCGCAACGGCGTCCCATGCAGCCGCTCCACGCCCGGTATCCGTTCCTTGCCGCCGCTCGCGAGGCCGTCGAGACAGCCGCGGTCGATTTGGGGGAGGTCGTCGCGACGGACGACGCGGTGACACAGCGGGCGGTGGAGCGGGTCGAACACGCCATCACGGACGGGACCGTCGGCGAGCCACACCGTCGCACCCGCGTCGAGTTGCTCTCCTACCCCGTCGCTCGCGTGCTGGTCTCGCTGGTGGACACGCACGTCTGTACCCGGAAGTACGCCCGAGCCGAGGCGGAGACGGCACAGGGGCGGTTCAGCCGGGAGTTTGCGGCGACGACGGAGTTCAAATCCACCAGCACGGAACGGGTACGTCTCGACCAGTTGCTGGCCGAGTTCGACCTCGCGACGGCGGTGACCGAGGCCGACGACGGCTACCGGGTCGAGGTGGGGACCTATCTCGACCTGGCTGCCGACCAGCGGGGCGACCGCTGGCGGCTGGTCAATCGGCCGCTGGCGGACGGTCGGGTCCGCATCGGCTCCGAGGAGCTCCACGTCCTGCTGAAACAGGCCATCCGCCACCGCGTCGCCGAGGGACTGCCGTTCCAGGTGCCCGACGCCATCGCCGACGAACTCGACGACGAGGTCGAGCGGCTGAACGAGGTGCTCGCGGAGCTCGACCTCACCAGGGAGATAGACACCGTCGTTCCGGAGCTGTTCCCGCCGTGTATGCAGGCACTGCTGGACCAGGTCCAGAAGGGCGAACACCTCGAACACCACTCCCGCTTTGCCATCGCCGCCTTTCTCACCAGCATCGGGATGACGACCGACGAAATCGTCGACCTGTTCCAGGTGAACCCGGGCTTTGGCGAGGAGGCGACCCGCTATCAAGTCGACCACATCCGCGGCGACACGAGCCCCACCGAGTACTCGACGCCGGCGTGTTCGACGATGCAGTCCTACGGCGACTGTGTCAACATGGACGACCTCTGTGAGCGCATCTCACATCCGATGGCCTACTACGAGAAGAAGATAGACGACGCCGAGGAAGACGAGTTAGAGGATTGGCGCGACGAGAACGCCGATGACGGCGACGACGCGGTCGAGGCCTAGAACTCCTGGCGTTCCAGCCAGATGCCCGCCCCGAGCATCACGATGACGAACAGCCCGATAGCGCCGACCAGTGCGGTACCGCCCTGCGGGGTGAGCCCCCCGTTGGCCGAGTAGGTCGTGGCGACGTAGACGGTTGCGCCGATGAACGCCACGAGGGCGACGGCCGAAATGACGACCTGCACGATGGCCTCCCGCTCGATTTCCATGTCCCGCGGTATCCCTGGGGCGGGCAAAAGGCTGTCGAAGCGGCGGGACCGCCGAGCAATTTAGGGTCGTTCGGTCCCTACGTTTCTATTGGACACACCGAGAAAAACAGCCGTGTCCGCCCGCTATGACACTGATAAACCCCTCGAACGACGCCGAGCCGACTGCACTCGCACCCGACCCCGAGCGACTCGACGCGCGCTCGCTCCGTGCCTGGACCGAGCGGATGCTGGTCGACCGCCGGGAGGACGACAGCTACGCCGTCACCACCGAGAGCGGTCACACCTATCGCGTGGACCTCCCCGAACGCAGCTGTAGCTGTCCCGACCACCGGATTCGCGGCGAGCAGTGCAAACACCTCCGTCGGGTCGCCATCGAGATAACCGCCAGACGCGTCGCCCCGCCGGGGCGGGAGCGAGCGCGCTGTGACGTCTGTGGCAGCGTCACGTTCGTTCGCGGTGACGAATCACCGCCACACCGCTGTCGGCGTTGCGAACTCGTCCCCGGCGACGTGGTGCTGGACCGCGAGACGGGCAAACGTCTCGTCGTCGCCCGCGTGCTCGACGAACGGGCCGACGAACGCGTCATCGAGGCCACCGGCGAGACCGTCGCAGAGTACGAACGCAACGACGGCTATCCGGCCGGTGACCCCGTGGTCGAGGCGACCTACCTGAGCGACCGGCGCGGGTCGAAGCCGTCACGCCGGTACGCCTTCCCGCTGTCGCGGCTCGACCGGACCGACGAGCAACTGGTCGAGTGAGCGCGGGTCTACGCCCCGTTCAGGGTTCCGCATACTCCGCGGAGCCACACTCCACTCGGACCCTCGCTACTCCAGCATCTCGGCAGCGTCTTCCTTCGAGAGATCGCCCCGCTCGAACGCCGAGAGAACGTCCAGTATGGCCTGGTCCGGTCCGCCGTCCTCGGCAACCTCGTCGAGCGTGACCTTCTCCGTGTTGCCGACGAACTCCTCGAAGTCGGTGCCCTCGGCAAGCGCCGTCCCCTTCTTGACGCGGTAGTTGCCGCCGTCAGTCGTGTAGAGGTCGCCCGGGTGGAAGAAGTACCAGTCCTCGTGGTCGAACCGGGCGGCGACGCGGGGGTTCGCACCGAAGTTCCGCGCAAAGAAGAGTAGCGCCTCTATCTCCGCGCCGTCCAGATAGATGGGGTCGCCGGCGCTGGATTTGGCCTCGATGGCATAAAACGTCTCCCCGTCCCCGGTCAGCACGTCGGGGAGTTCCCGCTCGGTGGCGCTGCCGCTGGCGGGCGCCCGCATCACTGCGAACCCGGCCTCATCTAGGGCGTTGACGAGTTCCCGCTCGCGGCGGTCCCCCTTCGCGTTCGAGTTTGGCATTGCCCGTCGTTTCGTCGTGGCACGTAAAAACGTCTCGCGGTTCGGTTTAGTCGTCCTCGCGCCGGTCGTCCCCGTCCGAGCGCAGCCCCGCGCGGGACTCCAGTTCGCGGATGACCTGCGTGCTCTCGCCGCCGTCGCTGCGGACGGCCTCCGCGTAGCGCTGGTACTCCTCGCGGGAGACCGTTACCGTCCGTGACTCCCCCCGGCGGGTCAGCTCCAGCCGGACCATCCCCTGTGGGTTGTTCCGGGTACGGAAACTGGCCATCGCGGTGAAGACGAACCAGAACGCGAGCGCCGAGCCGACGAAGTAGGCCATCGCCGTCTCGAAGGCGAGCGTTTCCGCGCCGGTCGTCCACCGTTCGGGGTAGGCCACCCGAAAGAGGGCGACGCCGGCCAGACAGAACCCGGCGCCGACGATGACGCCGACGTTCTCGCGACGGGAGGAGGGGAGGACGGCGACGACGCCCAGCAACATCGCCGGGATGCCCAGCCCGCCCAGCGTCCCGGCGAGCTTCTCGGCGGCCCGGAGGTCACTGGCGCCCAGCCACCCGCCGACGGGCGTCGTCACGACCAGCAGGCCCAGCACGACCGCCAGCGCGCCCAGTATCGCGAGTGCGGCCCCGGCGTAGACGCGACGCGGGTCCCGCCCCTCCCAGCGGCGGCCACCGTACGCGTCTCCGAGGTGCTCCATAGCTGGCCGTTGTGTCCCGACCCACAAAACGGTACGTCAGACGGGCGTCGGACCCCGGAGCGCGGCCACACAGCGGGTTCCGGGGTGGTCGTTGTCGACTCGCTCCAGCGTCGCATCGGTCGCCGTCGGCGACCGCTCGCGGTCGAGACACCGTGTGTCAGTTGACCGGTCGCCGGCAGTCGGTTCGGCGGAGATCATAGGCCGTCGTACCGGACAGCCGCGGAACGAGTCCGAGCTTGGTGCCGTGGCCTACTCGCTCTGGATGCGCGGGGCGAGCATGTAAGTGACCCGGCCCTGGCCTTCGGCGAAATCGAAGTGCATCTTGACGGGGAACTCCTCGCCCAGTTCCATCTCGACCTCGGCGTCTTTCGGGATGGCCTTGTTCATGTTTTTCAGGTAGTCCAGCGAGAACAGGGAGTGAGCGTCGCCGGCGGTGAGGTCGATGAGGTCCTCGCCGGTGAGTTCGAGGTGGACGTCGTCCGTGTCGCCCTCGGCGTCGATGTAAAACAGTTCGTCGGCGGCGTCGACGCCCAGCGCGATGTGGTCGGAAACCATGTCGGCGGCGGTGACGGCGCGGTTGATGTCCTTCCCCTCGATGACGATATGCGCAGAGAGGTCGAGGTCGGGAAGGTCGGGCTCCTGGCGGATGGAGTCGGGGTCGATGAGCGCGAGCGTGTATTCGAGGCCGTCGATGGCGATGTGAAGTTTGCGCGTTTCCTCGTCGAGTTCCAGGTGAACGAGCTGGCCCGAGTCGGCCATCCCGGCGATGTCTTCGAGCCGGGAGAGGTTGACGCCGATGAGGCCCCCGTCGGTCTCGTAGGACTCGAACGCCGCGGCGTCGAGTCGCAGATCGACCATGCCGACGTTGGCCGGGTCGACCGCCCGAATCTCCAGCCCGCCGTCTTCGAGGTGGATCTTGCACTCGTCCACCAGCACGCTCACTGAGTCGAGAGCCGACTTGAGCGTGTCCGCACTCACGATGGCGTTGAACATCTTGAGCCGGGCTACGCCCCCATGCATTAAAAAGGCCCTCATTGACGGTGGCCTATCGGCGTCAAATGAGCGGCAAAGACGAATACTACAACAAGGCCAAACAGCAGGGCTACCGCGCCCGGTCGGCCTACAAGCTCCAGCAGTTGGACGAGACGGCTGGCCTGCTCGGCGATGGCCGCACCGTCGTCGACCTCGGCGCGGCTCCCGGCGGTTGGCTGCAGGTCGCCGCCGAACGCGTCGGCGAGCGGGGCACCGTCGTCGGCGTCGACCGCCAGCGCATCGAGCGTCTGGAGGACCCGGAGTCGACCGTCGAGTACGTCCGCGGCGACGTGACGGAGGAGTCGACGAAACGGAAGGTCCGCGACGCCGTCGGCGGCACCACCGACGCCCGTGGCGGCCCGGTCGACGTGGTCCTCTCGGACATGGCGCCGAACATGAGCGGCGACTACGACCTCGACCACGCCCGCTCGGTCCACCTGGTCCGGCAGGCGTTCGATGTCGCGACCGACCTGCTCGACTCGGGCGGGGACTTCGCGGCGAAGGTGTTCGACGGGCAGGACCTGCAGGACCTGAAAGCCGACATCGAACCGGAGTTCGAGTACGTCCGGGAGGTACGTCCGGACGCCTCCCGGGATTCGTCCTCGGAGCTGTATCTCGTCGCGAAACACCGCCTGACAGCGCCGGTCCGCGAGGGCGACGTGGTCGAGGTGACCATCGACGACATGGGCGAGGAGGGTGACGGCATCGCGAAGGTCGAGGGCTTCACCGTCTTCGTCAGCGGCGTCAAGGAGGGCGAAACGGTCGACGTACGCATCGACGACGTGAAACCCCGCTTCGCGTTCGGACAGCCAGCGAGGGACTGAGCGGAGCGAACTCGAAACGAGACGGTGAGCGGAGCGAGCCGTCGAGTAGATTCGCGGCGGTCGAACAGTCCGGCGGGCCACGTTTGGCCCTCGCTTGCTCCACGGCTCGCTTCGGGCTCGCAATCCGGGACATCCCTCCGGTCGCTGTCTCGCTTACCACGGCGTCGGCCTGGCGGCCTGCTCCCGACCGCGGGCGAAGGCGACGACGGCGTAGACGAAGGGCGTATCGACGAGCGCGATGAGCAGCTTCAGGAGGTACTGTCCGATGACGAGTGCGAGCGCCCCCGAGAGGGTGACGTCGCCGAAGACGACGAAGGCGATGCCGATGAAGATGACCGTATCCAGCAGCTGGCTGGAGGCCGTCGAGCCGATGTTGCGCAGCCAGAGGTGGTTGCCCTGGGTGAACTCGCCGATGGCGTGGAAGACGAACACGTCCCAGTTCTGGCTGACGGCGTAGGCGGCGAGACTGGCGACGACGATACCGGTGCTGGCCGCGAGCACCTGCCGAAACGCCGCCGGCTCGATGGGCTGTGCGGCCGCTGGGAGGCCGGGCGCGAGGATGGTGCTCCAGACCAGCGCCAGCAGGACGAAGTTCATCGCGAAGCCGACGTTGACGACGATTGTCGCCGCCCGGCGGCCGTACAACTCCGTGTAGCTGTCCGAGGCGAAGAAGGTCAGGGCGTACGCCACCGCCGAGCCGGGCATCACGAGCCGGGCACCGACGACGGGGAGCGAGACGGGCAGCGAGAACGCCAGTAGCTTCGAGGCGGTGAGCTGGGCGACGACCAGCCCGGTCACGAACAGCGCGGCCAGGGCGATGCGCAGGGGGTCCTCACTGCTCGTCATCGAGCCGTCCCTGCCGCTCGTCGATGTCGTCGAGCATGTCCAGCGTCTTGCGTACCGAGGC
>PXQZ01000056.1:0-7230 GCA_003021755.1 Halobacteriales archaeon QH_8_67_36
ACAACCATGCCACGCTGGTCAGACCCAGCCCCCTGTGACGACGAGGAACAACTGTTCGAGTGCCCGGACTGTGGCAAGCGGCTCTGTAGCGACCTCTCGACGGTGACGTGTGACAGATGTGGCGTCGAAATGCAGAACCTCTCGGTCCCGCGGCCGGAGTAGGACGAGTCGGTCTCTGATTCGTTTCGGGCCGTGTCGTCGTTCCGAATGTTTATACAGCGATTCCCGCCAACAGGGCTATGGTTCTGATCGAACGGTTACCCGGACCGCTCGATGAGGTCAAAAACCGCGTCAGCGTCCCCGTCCATCCGCGTCAGAATCGAGCGAACGCGCTCCCGAACGGCCCCATCCGGCGTCACCAGCACCATCCCCTCGTCCGGTTGGCCGTAGACGACGCTGGCCGTCGCCGGGACCATGAGCGCGACGGGCAGCGCCGCCAGATCCTCCTCGCCCGCAACGTCGACGAGCGTCGTCCCGTCGCTGTTTAACCCTGCTCGCATGGCAACGAGCAGTGCCCGGGTGAGCGTCCCCGCGGGGTTCTCGACGTCGACGGTCCGGTCGAAGCCGGCGATGGCCTCGCTCACCTCGTCGGCTACCGCCGACCGCTCGGTCCGCTCGTCGACCAGCGCGAGGTCGGGGACCCGCTCGGCTTCCAGGAGGTGATACGTGACCATATCTCCCACAGCCACGAGCGGGTCGCCGGCGTCGGACAGCAGCGCCGCCGTGTCGGTGTAGATGTCGCCCATCGGCGCCTTGAGTTCGCGCCGGAGGTCGCGGGGGAGGTCCAGCAGAACGTCGGCCACGTTAGCGGACTTTCAGCGCGTACTGGCCCGGTTTCGTCACTTCCATCTCGGCGGCGATGTCGGACTCCTCGGGGTGGGCGATGACGACGTAGCCCGCCCAGTCCTCCGTGAGCGAGGTGCCGCCACAGGCCTCGCACTGGCTCTCGATTTCGGCGCCCTGGACGCGGTGACAGTCGCGACAGACGAGTCGGTCGGCCATCAGCTATCACCGGCTTCCGGCGCGCTCTCCCGTTTCTTGCGCTCCTCCTTGAGCCAGCCGTGCTTGCCCAGGCCGACCTGCTTGGCGGTGAGGCCGATCTTGGAGTCCCGCGGGTTGCGCTCGTCGATGCTCTTGGTGACGATGCGGGCCCGGACGGCGTCGCCGACACCGAGCGTGCGATTGGACTCGCGGGAGGCGAGCTGCTGGTTCTCCTCGTCGTAGGCCAGATACTCGTCGGATATCTGGGAGACGTGGAGCAGGCCATCGACCGGCCCGATGCCGATGAAGGCACCGAAGTTGACGACCTCGACGACCTCCCCGTCGACGACTTCCTGCATCTGGGGGTCGAAGGTCAGGGCGTCGAACTCGGCCTCGTAGTAGACCCCTGGCTTGTTCGGGAGCACGGCCCCGTCACCGATGTCGTGGACCTCGATGACGGAAACGACGCTACCGACGTCCTCGTCCATCCGCCCCTCCAGTTTGTCCTGCAGGAGCTTCTTGACCATCGCCGGACTGACGTCGGCGAGATGGCGCGGCGGCACTTCGACTGTATCGCGTAGGCGTACCCGTTTGTACATGTTATGGTTGAGTGATACCCAGTTTGTTCCGGCCCCTTAAACTAATTACTGGAATCTCCGCGCCGAGCAGGCGGCGTTTGAGGGGTTTGTCGTTCGTCACGGCGTGTGTTACGTCCTCGCGCGTCGCGAGTTCGAGCACGGCGTCGTCCGCGTAATCGGCCTCGGTCGCGGCGAGCGTACACCGGTCGAGCAGGTCCCGACCGACCGACGCCGCCGTTGCCTCTTTCCCGGCCCCGTCGGCCAGCTTGTCGAGTTCGTCACGGACCGCGTCGGGAGCGAGATACCCGTCGACAGCGGGCAGCAGCCGGTCGAGTTCGTCGAAGAGGCGAACCTCGCTTTCGACCGGCATCATGAGTGCGTTCGTGTCCAGCACTATCATTCACGCAGTGTGCCGACGCCGATGAGTCGCCATCGGGTGCCGACACGGCGGTTGATGGCGATTTTCGCGCCGGCCTCGGCACACACCGGGCGCTTGAGCGCGACCTCGCACTCGCCCCCGCGGGCGCTCGTGACCGAGCCCACGGTGGTGGCGGTGCCGATGGTGAGCATCAGCGGCTCGCCGGTCGATATCTCCTCGACCTCGCCGCCGTCGTCGCCGACGATGCGGTCGAGCAGGTCGACGTCCATGACGAACTGCTCGTGGGTCGGGGGCAGGCTGCCGGGCGGGCCGGCGACCTGGCCCGCGAGGGCGTCGCCCTTCGTAATCGAGGGGTCCAGCCCCGTCCCGACGCCGAGCAGTCCGCCCGGCGTCACTCCGTCGACGAAGTCGCCGCCGGACTGTAGCGAGCGCACGTCCGTCTCGACCGGGCGCCACTCCGTCCTACCGCCCTCTTCGACCTCGCGGCCGGGGCGCAGTTCGAGTTCGTCCTCGGCCTCGAGCTTGCCAGCGACGAGCGAGCCGCCGAGCACGCCGCCCAGCAGGTCCTCGTAGGTAGTGCCGGGGCGGTTGATGTCGAACGAGCGGGCGACCATCATGCGGGCGTCCGCGTCGGGATCGCGCTCGGGCGTGGGAATCTCCCGTTCGACGGCGTCGATGAGCAGGTCGACGTTGGCCTCCTGCTGGGCGCTGATTGGGACGACGGGGGCGTCCTCGGCGACCGTGCCCTCGACGAACTCCTGAATCTGCTCGTAGTTCTGCATCGCTCGCTCCTCGTCGACGAGGTCGACCTTGTTCTGGGCGATGACGATGTTGTCGATGCCGATGATGTCCAGCGCGGAGAGGTGCTCCTCGGTCTGGGCCTGGGGGACGGGTTCGGTCGCGGACACCACGAGCACGGCGCCGTCCATGATGGCCGCGCCCGACAGCATCGTCGCCATCAGCGTCTCGTGGCCGGGGGCGTCGACGAACGACACCGTCCGGAGGTGGTCGGTGTCGACGTCGTGGTCCTCGCAGTGTTCTTCGACAGTGAACGCCTCGGGTTCGTCCTCCTCGGGACAGCGACGGAAGGTGGCGTCGGCGTAGCCGAGCCGGATAGAGATTCCGCGCTTCATCTCCTCGGAGTGCTGGTCGGTCCATTCGCCGGACAGCGCCTGTACCAGGGTGGTCTTCCCGTGGTCGACGTGGCCGACGAGTCCGATGTTCACCTCCGGTTGGTTGTTTGCTGTCATCTCGGGAGTAATCTTGGTGGAGATTCGCCACGTGCGACTGATAAACCTACTGTTTCGCCCCGCGGTCCGGGATTCGAGCGGTGCGGTTCCCCGGCTGCTCGTCGACGAGCACACGGCTTTTGTCGACCAGGCCCCTCCTTTTGTCCGTGCGCGAGTTCGGGTTCGAACTGTCGTTGTGTGCCCACCTCGAAAGCGCCGAGCGGCTGGTGAGCCGTCAGCTCGGCGGCCACGTCCACGGGCGGCGCATCCTCGACACCGTCGTCGTCGCGGGCGACATCCCGGCGCGGGCCGCCATCACCCCCGACCGAATCCCGACGGCGGCAATCGAGTCCGACGCGGGGACCGGGCGAGCCCGCTACTGGAAGGACGCCTTCGACTGCCACCCCGACCGAGCCGAGCGGGCCGTCGAACTCGCCGTCGAGCGAGACTTTTTCGAGCGTGAACGCCGCGGCGGCCGTACGCACGTCCGACAGACCGCCCGCTATCCGGAGTGGGTCGACCGCGTCACCGCCATCGAGAACAAGCCCGACCTCGACCGGCCGGGCGACCTCGAAGCCCAGTTACGGACGGACGTATCGCTGGCACTGGCCGACGAGGTGGTGCTGGCGACGGCCGACTACGTCACCCGCGCCCACCTCAACCGCATCCCGGAAGCGGTCGGCGTCTGGCGGTTCGACCCCGACAGCGACGAGCGCGAGGTGGTCCGGGAGCCGACCCGTCTCCCGACCGACGGGCCGGGCATCGAGCGCATCGAGGGCCGTCCCGGCCGGACCGACGTGCGGCCCGTAACGGCCGCCGAGAAGCAAAGCGCCCGGACGCGACTCGCCGAGCGGGCCTACGCGAAGGGGTGGCGCACCTTCGACTATCCGCCGTGTGCGCAGTGTTCGCCCGACGGCGACGGGCTCCCCCACTGCGCGTGGAAGGGCCGGCCCGTCCGGGCGAGCGAGGAGTGTGGCAGCGAGTGTGACGGGTACGAGCAGGCGGAGAGAGCGGCCGTCGACACCGACGAGCTACGGGCCGAGCGCTCGCCGTGGGAGCCAGCGCCCGACGGGTTCCGGCGTCACCAGTCTGGGCTGGACCGGTTTCGCTGACCACGCGCGGTCGTCGTCGACGTCTCCGCGGTGCCGCCGTCGCCGGCTTTGACCGGCGTGTCGTCCTCGAAGTCGTCGGCGGTCACTTCGGGCGCCTCCGTGGCGATGGCGTCGGCGTGGCCCGTCCGGGCCCGGTAGTTGGCCGCCGCCGCGATGGCAACGCCGGCGGCGAGCCCGACGACGAGGACCCAGTCGACGTAGCCGACGGCGAACCATAGCACTCCAATAGCGAGCAGTCCACTGACCAGCGCCCCACCGCCGGCTTCGGCTATCCCGCGCCTGTCCATACCATAGCATCGTACATAGGTGTCGGGGCGACCTCAGCGGTCGTGTTTACTTTAGCAGCAACCCGCAGTGTCTGCTCGCGGCTTTGCCCCTCGCACGGGCCGAGGCGGCGAAGCCGCCTCGCGGCTTGCGTCGCGGGGGTCCCGAAACAGACTCGCCCTTTCAGTCCGCCAGAAGTCGGCTGCTCAATCGGGAGAAAAGACGCCGATTGTCCGTGCGTATCTGAACACTACCGCCAGAGCGGGTGACTTTTGGGTACTGGCCGACTCCCGGGCGTATGAGCAACCACGCCGAGTTCCTGGCGGGCGAGCGCATCGATGACGTGCTCTTTTTCCTCCACGAGAACGCCGTCTCGAACCCCGAGGCGCTGACCGACTACGCCGACCCCGTCGATGACGGACTGGTACTGGTGCTGCCGGGCGACCGGGGCCGGGATGCCTTTCAGTCGGCGACCGGCATCGACCCGATGGGGCTCGCCCAGGCGGCGATGCAGACCGACGGTGTCGTCCACGACGACTGTACCGACGCGAACTGCCCCGTCGCCGAGGAGGTATCCGAGGAGAACCACACGACGAAGTTCGTCTTCGCCTTCGCCGAGGCCCGGAACGAGGACGTCGGCGGGCTGTACGCCGAGGGCGACGTCATCCACGCCTACGCCGTCTGTGCCTGCGGGGAGCGCTACTCCGACAAGTGGGTCGTCGAAGGGTAGTTACAGTGGAACGAGGCGAAAGCCCACGACTTTAGTCGTGGGATGAAGCCGACAGCGGTCGAAACGTTGATTGTGTCGGCGCACCCGTGGGAGGATGTCAGAGACGGAACGGTTCTAGCAGCCGGGCGAACAGCGCCTTCGGGAGCCCGGTCAGGACGCTTCCGTCGTGGCGGTACGGCACGCCGACCTCGTCACGGGTGACGCCGTGGCGGAGGTGCTGGACGCCGTCGAAGAGCAGCCACCCACCGACGACGACCAGCGCGACGGGGAACCGGACCGAGCCAAGCGTCGCGAAATAGACCGCCCCGCCGAGGACGACCGCGCCGAAGAGGACGTTCCCGGCGTAGTCACCGATAACCGTGTCGGCGAGCGACGTCGCGAGAGTGAGTGTCAGGAAGACGCCGGCAGCCGCAGCGGCGCCGCCGAGAGAACCGTCGAGCAGGTACAGCGTCGCGCCGACGACGACCGCCTTGACGAACGTGTCGGCTACATCCGGTCCGTCAGCCTGTCGCCCGAGGGTGGTGATCGACATCCTGTATCAGCGGTTGACGCCGGACATACAGATCAGCGTTTCGCCACTGTCGACCGGTATCGACGCCTTCCACGGCTCGCCTCGCTCACCGTTCCAGTTCGAGACGCCGCCGGTGGTCGGTGTCTCGCTACTCCTCCTCGTCGGACAACCGCTTGAACGCGTCCACGATGGCTTGTTTCGCCACCGCACCCTGTGTCGTCCAGTGGTGGGCGTAGTCCATCATGTCGTCGTAGATGTCGGGCTTGCAGCCGGCGGCCTTGGGGTGGCCGCCGCCGTTGACCTGCCGGGCGACCTCGTGGGCGCGCTCGAAGCTCTCGGTGCCCCGAATCGAGGCCGAGCCGGCGGGCTTGACGATGACGGCGGCGTCGGCGCCCTGCTCGCGCAGTGCCTCTGCGACCTCGTTTTGCGAGCAGCGGCCGTAGGTGACCCCGACCGTCCAGTCGCCCACGTCGCGCAGTTCGGCCCGCTCGACGGCCTTCTCGATGAGCGCCTCCTTCTCGACGCGCTTCTCCGCGAGGAACTCCCGAACCGCCGGGGAGAGGTCCGGGCCGTGCTCGGCGACGGCCTCGATGTACTCCTCGGGTTCGGCCCAGTAGGAGAAGTCCGCGAGGTCGTCGCTGCGCTCGTCGTCGCGAATCCAGAGGTCGTGGTCCCGCGTGACGGCGGCCAGTTCGGCCCACTGCTCGCCGAAGTCGTGGTCCAGTCGTGCGAGGACTACGTCGGCGGTACAGACCTCCTCGCTCTCCCCGACGGTTCGCTCGACGCCGGCGTCGTCGACCACGTCGCCGAGTTCGTCGTCCCACTGGTGGTGGTCGAACCACGCGACCCGCTCGACGCGGGCGAGGAGGTTGTCGAGGGCACCCAGGTCCTCGGCGCTGTCGGGACAGAGGTCACAGACGTAGACGGTCGCGTCGGGTTCGGCGTACTCGGCGGTCCACGCCAGCGCCTCCTGGAGGTTGTGCGGGCCGGCGGGCAACAGCGCGCCCTCGCCGTGGGCCTCCCGAACCAGGGCGGTACAGGCCAGTCCGTCGGCGTCCGGGTCGGCGATGACCACGACGCCGGCGCCGGCGAGCGTCTCCGCGGCCTCTGCCTCCTTTTTTTCCTCCTCGAAGGAGTCCGGGTAGAAAAAGCCCTCACCGGGCAGTACTGATTTGCGGCCGATGGAGAGCCGTTCGTCGTCGATGAGCCAGTCGTCCATGTCTACACCTGCCAGTCAGCGGCAATGAACCCGGCGGTCCAGCGTTCCATCCGGAACGCTGGAGCACGACGGCGAGGCACGGGCCGTCGGCGGTCCGGATTGCGTGGAGCGAAATCCGAGCATGAAGTCGCGACAGCGCCTTCGACGACTCCGGCCTCAGATTCCCTGGCGCTCGGGGTTGGCTTCGCCCTCCAGCTGGCGGACCGACAGCACCGGCATGGGGGCGT
>PXQZ01000056.1:7244-14544 GCA_003021755.1 Halobacteriales archaeon QH_8_67_36
GACGTCCGCGTCGGCCTCGCCGTCGTCCGTGGCCGCCTCCCGCACGAACGAGAGCGCCCGGCCACCGGTCGTCGCCAACGCCCGTTCCAGCACGTCGCGGACGTCGTCGGGCGTGGACTCGACCTCGCTCGGGTCAACGACGTACAGCGCGTGGACGGTCGCGTCGAACTTCCCCGCGAGGTCCAGCGCGGCCTCGACGGCCCGCTGTGCGCTGCCGGAGCCGTCCGTCGCGATGACCACCGTGTCGAACATACCTCTCCTTGGTCGGCCGGCGATGAAAAAGCCCGCCCATCGGACGATAATGTTCGCTGGGAGCTATGAGGGGGCTTTTTGCCCGAGCCGGTCACAGACAGTAGTGATGGATATCGACCTCGTGCTCGTCCCGGTCGACGGTAGCGACCGGTCCGAACGAGCCGCGGAGTACGCGACCGCCATCGCGGAGCGGTACGACGCCGGCCTCCACCTCCTGTTCGTGCTGGACGAACGGCTCCGGCGGGACATCGACAGGGGAACCGTCGACGCCGAATCGGTCGCCGAGGACAACCGGGAGTTCACCCGACGGGTTCGGAACCGCTCGCACGAGCTGGGCCACGACGTCACGCTCGGTACCTCGACGGCGACGGCCTTTTCCCGGAAACGGTTGATGCAAACCCCCGGCAGCGTCGTCCTCGACGTGGCAGAGGACATCGACGCGGGCTTTCTGGTCATCCCGCGGGCCGCAAGCAGCGAGGACGCCGTCGGCCGCGCGGCCCTCTACGCGCTCGAATACGCCAGCCAGCCCGTACTGTCGGTCTAGAGCCGGATACTCATCTCTATCTCGAAACTCTCGGCTTCGGTCGTCTCGAAGCCGACTTTCCGGTACAGCGCGACGGCGGGGTCGTTCCACCGCTCGACGGTCAACCACACCTTCTCCAGCCCCCGTGACTGTGCCAGCCCCAGCAGCGTCTCGACGAGTTCGGTGCCGATACCGGCTCCCTGGAACGGCTGCAGGACGAAGATGGCGAGTTCGTGTTCGCCGTGGCGGTCGGGCACCAGCGTGGCGTGGCCGACGACGCCGTCCGCGTGGCCCGCGACGACGTTCAGCGTGTCGTCGCCGAGGATGGTGTCGAGCCAGTTCTCGATGGCCGACTCGCGGCTCGGCGGGATACCCTGTGCCCGGTCGGCCGGGTCAAAGGAGAGGTACATCTCGAAGACGCTGTCGTGGTCGGCGACGTCGGCCGGCAGAATCTCCACCTCGCGGTCCTCGCGGTCGGTGACGGTTCGTGGCGGTCGCGGGAACTCGCCGGCCGGTTCGTCCGGATAGTCGCGCGTCATCGGATGAGGGTTACCGGGGTCTGGGAGTTCAACAGGACGAACTCGACGACGGAACCGAGCTGTATCTTGCCAAGCGTCGAGCGCTCGCCGCCGCCCAGCACGATGCGGTCGAACCCTTCCGTCTCGGCCAGCGAGATGAGTTCGCTCCCCGGCGAGTCCCCTTCGAGGCGGCGTATCGTCGCGTCGAAATCGCTCTCTGCGAGCGTCTCCTCGACGCGCCCCTGGATGTCGTCGGCGTCGGCGTTCACCTCCTCGTTACCGAAGATGGCGACGGCCAGGTCGTCACCGGTTGCCCGTGCGCGGTCGACGGTCTCCTCCAGCGCGTGGTACGACAGCTCACTCCCCCCAACACCGAGCAGAATGTCCATGTAACTCCATTCCCGTCATCGCTCAAAAAGCCCTGTGGCACGCCCTGCTGGCTGTGACACGGCACCTGACCGGAGCCGGGCGATACGCTTTTTCGCCGGGGGCACACAGGGACGGTCATGACACCACCGCCGGAAGACGAGGAGCCGACACGGGTCGTCTCGCCCCACGAGCCCGACGACACGGGCGACGACGAACAGGAGGAGCCAGAGTCGACGGAGCCGGCCGACGTCCCCGAGGACGTCCGGAAGTACGAGCGTTTCACCAAGATAGAGAGCGGGACCTACGACCGCGCCAACGAGTTCCTGCGCGAGCGGACCTACGTCACCGCCCGCGAGTGGGCCATCGCCCGCCTCTGTGCCGACTTCCGGACCGAGACGGGCGTCGAGATGACGAAAATCGGCGAGAACCTCCCGGAACTCGTCCCGTTCATGACCGACACCTACACCCCCCAGGCGGTCAACCAGGCGCGGGCCTCCTTCGAGGAGAAGGTCCGGAAGGCCGGCGCCACCTTCCTCTATGGCGCGATGTCGGATTTCTTCACCGCCGAGGAACTGGACGACGTGATGTACGAGTCGACGGAGGTGGCGAAGTTCCTCCTGGAGGTCGAGGGGGTCGACCTCGCCGTCGAGGAGGAGATGGCCGCCGAGGACCGCATCTCGACGGTGATGCGGGAAGTGCGCGAACACTCGGCGGCCCTGCGCCACGACGAGGTGTGTTGCCCCGAGTGTGGCCACGAGTTCGGTGTCGATGAGAAGTGAGGACGTCCCGGTTCCGAAATCGGACCTGTTCCTGGCGGCCACCATGCTCGGGACCGGACTCGTCAGCGACGGCGCCGAGGCCGTCCGGACGGTGCCCGAGTATCGACTCCGAAAAGACGAGGTGCCCGAAAAGACGGTCGAGACCGAACAGGGCCTCTAGCAGACCCCAGCACTTTCCCACAGCCCTTGCACCGCCAGACGTCGTACTGTCCGGTCCCGATTTACGTGCTCGGTGGGGTCGTGCATGATTGATACACACGGTCGGACTATTCGACCAGTTCACCGTCGGCGTCACGGACGTTCTCGCCCGCGTGGTCGTAGAACACGTCCCGGTCCGGGTCGTCTCGCGGTTCCATCCCGTCACCGTCATCTCGCGGGCCCCGACCGCTCGACCGGTCCGCGGGGCTTCGCTCCGCGCTACTCGACCCGTCCGGGGCGCTCCGTGCCTCGCCGCGCTCGAACACCGTCGTCCCCCGGACCATCGTCCACTCGGGAAAGACGGCATCGAACCCCTCGAACGGGGTCCAACCGCAGTCGGTGTGGCGCTCGTCGGCCCGGATCTCGGTTGTCTCGGTGGTGTCGACCAGCACGAGGTCGGCGTCCCTGCCGGGTTCGATGGCGCCCTTCTGCGGGATGTCGAAGACCGCGGCCGGGTTCGTGGCGGTCAGGTCCCGGACCCGCTCGTAGCCCAGCGCGGTGTCGGGGTCGGCGGCCTCTGCGAGCAGGAGGGGCAGTGCCGTCTCGACGCCCGGCACCCCGGAGGGGGCGTCCCAGATGCTCGCGTCCTTCTCCGCTTTCGTGTGTGGCGCGTGATCCGTCGCTATCATGTCGACGGTGCCGTCGGCGACCCGCTCGTACAGTTCACGCCGTCGCTTCTCGCGGCGCAGCGGCGGGTTCATCCGGCCGTAGGTGCCCAGTTCCCGGAGGTCACGGCGCGAGAGCAGGAGGTGGTGTGGCGTGACCTCCGTCGTTACTCCCGCGTCGGCGGCGATGTCGATGCCTTCCGGCGTTGAGGCGTGTGCGACGTGGATGCGGGCGCCGACCTGCCCGGCGGCCTCGCAGGCCCGGCGGACGGCGCGCCGTTCGGCCTCCGCGGTGCGGTAGGCGCTCCAGGCGTCGGCGTCGTCACGGACCGTCGCGTCCTCGTTGAAGTAGTCGGCGTCCTCGGCGTGGACCGTCACGGTGACGCCGGCGTCGGTCGCTGCCGTCAGGGCCCGCTCGAACAGGTCGCGCCCGATACCCATATCGCCCGTCGAGTCCGCGAGGAACACCTCGCCGAGCGCGAACAGCCTGCGAGAGACGAGGCTCTCCGGGTCCCAGTCGGCCGTGACGCCGCCGTTGATGCCCCAGTCGACGACCGAATCGGCCGCGAACTCGGATTTCCGGTCGAAGGCTGTGCCGTCGACGGTCGGCGGGTCGGTGTTGGGCTGGTCGACCACGCAGGTGACGCCGCCGGCGGCTGCCGCGCGGGAGCCACTCGCCCACGTCTCCTTGTGGGGGTAGCCGGGCTGGCGGAAGTGGACGTGTGCGTCTATCATCCCTGGAAAGAGCCGCTTGCCCGAGACGTCGACGGTGCGCCCGTCTTTGTCCGAGAGACCCCGGCCCACCTCGGCGATGGTCTCGCCGCGGACCCGAACGTCCCGCTGTCGGCCGTCGGCGAGTGTCGCGTTGCGGATAGTTCGGATTCCAGCGCATCCACTACCCCTTCGGCGTCCTCGCGCTGTGGTGGAGCGCCCGACGGAGTAATGCGAACAGGCGACACGGCGCGCCGCGACGGGACGTGTCGCACGACCGCGGAACCCGCCGCGTCGGTTCTCAGTGCATACGCGGCCATGGTTTCGCCACCGCTAATGAACCCTCGGACGACAGGCACATGCTCGCCCGTTCCCAACCGTCTGCAATGGCCGTCACCGTCCCGCGGGAAGTCATAGAGCAGTACTATCGCTTCTCGCTGTACAACTCCCCCTTCGACGCCCACGACGAGGGGTGTGCCATCGACCTCTATCCCGAGGGGCCGCGAGCGCCCTCGCCGGTCGCGGGCGAAGTGCTGGACACGAGGACGGTGCGGGCGCCGCCGAAAGCCTACGCGGCCGAGCACGACCACCTGATTCTGGTCGACACCGGCGACCACGTGGCGCGGCTGCTCCACGTGAAGCCGGGAGTCGAAGCCGGTGACAGCGTCGCCGTCGGCGACGACCTGGGCGAACTCGTCCGGGCGGGCTTTTTCGCGCCCTGGGTCCCCAACCACGTCCACCTTGGGTTCCGGGCGCTCGACGCCGACCCCTACCGGGCGGCGGGCTCGCTCCCCGTGGACGCAGGCGTGGATGTCGAACCGCTGGCGTGGGACGGAACCGGCGCCGTCGTCGAGACCGGCGGGACGTGGGCGCGCTTGGACAGCCCCACGCACCCCGTGCCCGGCGAGCGGTTCGTCGGGCTGGCGGCGGACGTGGCCGGCGAGACCGGCGTCCTCGACGGCGGTCTGCCACACTACGAGCGGGGCGGGCTGCTCGGTGGCGACGGCGGCGACGGGACTGCGCGGCTGGCGGGCCAACGCGTCGGGACCGCCGAGGGGCGCACGGTCGCCTGGGACGACCTGACGGTGCTTGCGAACGGCGACCCGGTCACCGGCGTGGCGCTGTTTTGCTCGCGCGACGACGCGGGCGTGAAACTCGTCGGCGAGCGCGTCGACCTCGCGGTCGGCGAGCGGGTGACGGTCACCGTCGACCGTCAGTCCTCGCCGTAGCGCTCGCGGTGGGTGTCGACGGCCCGCTGGTAGGCCGGGTCCGCCCGCACTCGGTCGAGGTGGAACCGATAAATCCGAGCGATGCGTCGCTTCTCGGGGTCGTACCATCGCTGTGGCTCACGTTCCGCGCCGTCCTCGTACTTCTGTCCGCCGGGGTACTTCGCGTAACGCATCGCCCGCGTCCACCCCATCCGGAGGTACTTGCGGGCCATGTCCATCCCGACGAACTCCCCCTCGTCGCGGTACTCGCGGTAGCGGTCGTGGATGGTCTGGGCGGCCGTGGCCGACGGCTCCAGGTCGGCGATGGTCCAGTCGGGCAGCAGTTCGCTCTTGTACGGCTCTATCTTGAACACACCCCGCTCGTCGTTCGTGTGGCGGTAGCGCTCCGGATGGGCCCGGAAATCGCAGTCGTACTCCGGGCCGTCCTCGCGCTCGGGGACCACACCCCGTACCGGATCAGCCATATCAGTCGAACCGGACGGCGTCACGCTCGGCGACCTCGCCGAAGAGCCAGCTGGCGTGTTCCAGGGCGTACTCGCGGTGGGCCGGTTCGATGAAGCCGATGGCGTCCTCGGCGAGGATGGGACGGTAGTCCCGCAGGCCCGCGCTGCCGGCCGTATGCAGCACGCAGACGTTCGCGAGCGTCCCACAGATGACGAGGTCCTTGATGCCGTGTGCGTCGAGCCACCCCTGTAGCTGGGTCTCGTGGAAGGCGTCGTAGGTGTGTTTCTCGACGATCAGGTCGCTCTCTCGTGGGTCGAGTTCCGCGACGAGTTCGGCCTCCCAGGAGCCCTCGATGACGTGTTCGCCCCAGCGGTCGAACTCGTCGTAGTAGTGGGCGTCCTCGAACTGCGCTGGGGGATGGACATCGCGGGTGAAGACGACGCTCGCGCCGGCGTCGCGGGCCCGCTCGACCAGTCCCGCGACGGGCTCGATTGCGGCCTCGCTGTCCGGTGCGTAGAGGCTCCCGTCGGGGTGACAGAAACCGTTCTGCATGTCGACGACCACGAGGGCCGTCTGGGTCGGGTCGAGTCGCATACACGAGCGTTCGGCCGCGACGCCTACGAACCTTCGGGCGTGTGACTTTTCACCGTGCCCACCCAGGGTTCGCCAATGCGACGTGAGTTTGCGGCCGTCTGTTGTGCCGTCGCGCTCCTGCTTGCGGGCTGTCAGGGGGTCGGCCCGGTGACGGACGGGGGGACCCAGACCGGCACGGACGAGGGGACGCTGACCGTGACCGCAAACGGGAGCACGGACGACGGCGCGACTGGGACCGGGTCCGCGGCTGCGGACCCCGCGACCGACCGACTCGGCTGGGAGAACGGCTACTGGTACAACGAGTCGCTCGACGTGGACAACGGCGACGGGCTCAACGACAGCGAACTGTCGGCGGTCGTCAACCGCTCGATGGCCCGCGTCGAGCGCGTCCGCGGGCTAGAGTTCGAGGCGACCGTCCCGGTCACCACCGTCTCACGGGCGGCGTACCGGACCCGGAGCGGGAACGCCACCCACGGTGACGCGCTCCGCACCTTCGACAACGCGAAGTTCGAGGCGCTGTTCCTCGTCGGCGAGGGGAACAGCGCCATCGAGAGCCAGCAGAACACCCTCGGCGACAGCGTCCAGGGGTACTACAGCCCGGCGACCGACGAAATCGTCATCGTCACCGACTCGGGGACCCCGCGAATCGGCGAGCGGACGCTCTCGCACGAACTCGTTCACGCCGCCCAGGACCAGCAGTTCGGCATCGACGACAACGCCAGCACGCGGGATGCCGTACAAGGGCGTAACGCGCTCATCGAGGGCGACGCCACCGCCGTCGAGACGGCCTACATGGACCGCTGTGGCTCGAACTGGTCGTGTGTCACGGTCGGCCAGTCCGGCGGGGCCGGCGGGAGCAGCGGCGTGCATCTGGGCGTCCTCTATCTGATGTATTTCCCCTACAGCGACGGGGCGTCGTTCGTCGCCGAACTCCTCGACCGGGGCGGGTGGGCGGCTGTGGACGACGCGTACGACGACATCCCGGACGGCGCACGCGAGGTCATCCCTCCGGCCGACTACCCCGGGTGGACGCCCCGAAACGTGACGATACCGCGACCGGCGAGCGACGACTGGGAGC
>PXQZ01000059.1 GCA_003021755.1 Halobacteriales archaeon QH_8_67_36
TGCCCGAGATGGACACCGCTTCGACGCGACTGGAAAATCCTGTCATACCTCCTCTGGGGGCGCCCGGGCCGATAATTCTTCCCGAAACGGGTGGCGGCCTGGACGTCGCGGCGGACAGCGCGGCCCGGCTAAACGGTGTCCGTGGCGGAGACACGCTCGACGGCCCCATTGTGGTCGATCGTAACGGCCATCGCCAGCGCGCATCGCCACCACGCTTCTGTCCAAATCCCGGCGTTCGGTGGGTACAACAGCGTCGTCGCGGGGGTCCCGCCGCTGACGCCGATAGGGTCGTCGAGCGCCACCGCACCTCCCAGCGGGTCGTGTTTCTCCGCGGGGATGTCGAGTTCGTCGGCGACGTACACCATCCGGGCGAAGGCCCCGTCGAATTCGAAATGGCAGTTCCCCGTGTGCGGTTCTCGTGCCGTCCACGACGACCGCGTCTATCGTATGCGAACGGATCGACGTAATTATGAACGCTGTCGGCCGTAACGCGGGCCTACTCCTCCCGGCTCGCCGTCCGTAGCCGCTCGATGGCACTCTCCAGCCGTCGCAACGTCGCGTCGGCGTCGGTGTAGCCGCGGTCGTACTCCTCGTAGGCCGAGTCGGCCTCCGAAAGGAACGCTTCGACTGCCGAACCGAGGTCGTCGGTGTCGCCCATAGCCGAAGGGACGACGCCGGGACGGAAAACCCCCCTCACTTGGCCACGTTATAGCTCACCGACGCGTCCGTCAGGGCGTCGGTGACGCGGCTGATGGTGTCCTGGGTGGCGACGACGACGGCGTCCAGCCCCCGGGAGGCGGCGTCGGCGGCCACCTCGCCCGGCGCGAAGTACGTCGTCGGTTCGACGCCGGCGTCCCGCAGCGCCGCGACGGCCTCGACGCCCGCCGCGGTGACGATGGGAACGCCCTCGCAGGTCGATGCGACGTCCGCGCCCGACCCGCCGCCGCCCGTCCGGACCGTCGGGACCTGGACGACGCTGACGTGGCCCGGATCCAGATCGATGACGCCCTCGAAGCCGGTGACGCCGACCACCTCGCCGGCGGCCGCGTCGGTCGTCGTGACGCCGGTGGCGCCGTCGCCCTCGTGGGGCCCGGCGCGGAGCAGCCCCGCCTCCAGCGACAGCGACACCGTCTCGCCCGTCTCGAAGTCGGCGTCCGCGATGGCGGCATCCTCCTGGACGCTGCCCAGCACGTCATCGGTGACGTGGTCGACGAACCGGCGCATGTCGGTGGCCGACTGGAACACCCAGTCGACGCCCTCCTTCGTGACGCGGTAGCGCGAGCGGCCCTCCTTCTCGACGAACTCCTCCTCGATCAGGTCCCGGATGTACTCGCTGACGGCCTGACTCGTCACGCCGACGGCCTCCGCGATCTCCCCCTGGCTCACCGCGGGCTGGCGGTCCGCTATCTCGACGAGGATGCGGAACCGCGTCGCGGAGCGCTTGTTCTCGAGGACATCGACCATGCCCGTGAATCAGGCGTCACAGCATAAAAAGACCGCCGCCTAGAAACAGTGTGAGCAACGGTGGTTCCGGTTTCGAGTCGGGCCGCTACTATCGCTTCTGCGATGGAAAGATAGAAAGCCCCGACTGGTTCCGGTCGGGGGACTCGCTGCGCCCTTCGCTCACGATGTTCGCTCCAGTGCTTGCATCGTCCGCCTTCCCGGAGCCAGCCACCGGGAGAGCGAAGCTCTCCCGAGCAGTCGGCGCACAGCGCCGACAACGCCCCTTTTAGTCCCGCCCATGCCGGCTGGCCAATCGTCTTCGGGTGGGCTTTCTGGCTGTGTATAATCGCCGGGGCCACATTACCGGAGTCTGCTAGGTGCGTCAAGGGTTAGTAGCCAAAGCCCGGACCAGTCACCGATGACACCGACGTACGACGGCCGGGCAGTGGTCCTCGGCGACACGCTCGTCGTCGCGGACTGCCACGTGGGCCGGGGGACCGGCGGGGAACTGGAGTTCCCGGTCGGTTCGGGGACCGATATGGTCGAGCGGTTCCGGGACCGGGTCGAGCGTCACGCCCCCGAGGAAGTGGTCATAGCGGGAGACCTCCTGCACTCCTTCGGGACCGTGCCCGGGACGGTCGAGAACACCGTCGCGGGGCTGCAAGCGGCCTGTCGCGACGTGGGTACTCGCCTCGTCGTCACACCGGGGAACCACGACACGATGCTGGATTCTGTGTGGAACGGGCCGACCGAACGGGAGTACCGTGTCGGCGACACGCTGGTTCTGCACGGCCACGAGACGCCCGAGGGCGAGGCCGACCGCTACGTCGTGGGCCACGACCACCCGACCATCGAAATCGAGGGGCAGCGTCGGCCCTGCTGTCTGGTCGGCGAGGGGCAGTACGGTGAGAGCGAGGTCGTAATGCTGCCGTCGTTCAACAGGCTGAACGCGGGCGTCCGCGTGAACGGGATGTCGGCGGGCGAGTTCCAGTCGCCGCTGGTGACCGACGCCGACCGTCTGTCCCCCGTTGTCTGGGACGAGGGCGCCCGTGAGAGCCGCGAGTTTCCGCCACTCGGTGAGCTTCGGCGGATGCTGTAGCACGCGCCGGCCACCGGAGCGAAGACATCGGACGGTGGAAACAAGCCGGCAATGCATCGGCAGTAGAACGGGGCCGTCTCGCCATCTCGGCCGGCACTGGCCCCGTCGTTGCCGATAGCTGTGCCGGGTTCGGTAGGTATTTGAGCTATCGCGGTGGAAGGGCGAACGTGATTCAGACCGGACCGGCACTCGCGCTCATCGCGACGACACTCGTCTGTATCGTCTTGCTGTACTTTGCGACCATCAAGTACGTCTCGGAGGTCTTGGTGGACGACGAACACGAAGACCACGGCGATGGCGACCACGCGGCCTGAGCGTTTTACTGCAGTAGCTCCGCGGCGACGCGTCCGCTTTCCAGTGCACCCTGAATCGACGACCAGCGGGTGTAATCGCCGGCCAGCGCGACCGGTCCCTCGGGAGCGTCGGGGTCGGGCAGCGACTCCCGGAAACCCGGTGGCTGGGAAAACTGTGCCAGGCGGACGCGGTCCGTCCGCAGGAGTTCCAGCGCGTCGAAGCCGGCGGCGGGGTACCAGGCGGCGAGCGCGTCGGAGACGTCGGCAGCGAGCGTCTCGTCGTCCGCGTCCTGCTCCCCGAGGAAGGTCGCGCTGTACAACTCCATCCCCGGCGGAGCGTACGCCGGGGCGACCGCCGACAACGGCGCGACGGTGTTGGGCCGGTCGTCGGCAGCGTTGAGCACGATGCGCTTGCCCATGCTCGGGGCCTTGCTCGTCGGCAACGAGAAGTACTGCGTGACACAGCCCAGCGTCTCCGAGGGAACGGTGTCGGTACCGGTCAGGTCAGCGGCCGTCGCGGGGTCCGTCGCGACCACACACCCCGCGGCGGTGATTGTCTCGCCCGCCGTCTCGACGGTCACCTCGCCAGCGTCGGCCGCCACGTCGACGGCCTCGACGGGTCGGTCCGTCTCGATGGTCGCGCCGGCCGCCCGGGCCCGGTCGGCGAGCTGTTCGGGCATGGCCTGCATCCCGTCGGCGGGGACGAATATCTCGCCCTCGGAGAGCATCTTGTAGGTGTACTCGAAGACGGCGCTGTCGGTGGAGAGCGATCGGTCGAGCGTGATACCGCCGTAGAAGGGCGCTGCGAAGCGGTCGACGAACCGCTTCGAGAACCCCCGGTCGGCCAGATACTCCGCGATGGACTGGCCGCCGCCGTCGAGCAGCGTCTCGGGGTCCCTGTGTGCGAGTTCCCGCTGGAGTTTGAACACGCGGAGCTTGTCCGCCGTTCGGACGTCGCGGTTGAACAGCGTATGCGGGGCCGCCGTCGGGTTGCGAAGCGGGTCCGACAGCACCGAACGGTGGTTCGGGCGGGCGATAGTCGCCCCCGGCGTGAACGGGCGGGGCGAGAGCGCCTCGACGTCGAGTTCCCGTTTGACGGCCGGATACGCCGAGAACAGCACCTGAAACCCACGGTCGAAGGTGTAGCCGTCCGCGTGGGCCGTTCGGACGCGGCCGCCCACCTGCTCGCTCGCTTCCAGTAGCGTAACCGCCCGTCCCGACTCGGCGAGGTGGCGGGCCGCGACCAGCCCGGCGAGGCCGCCACCGACGACCACGGCGTCTGTCATGACCGACGGTTCGAACGCGTGATAGAAGAGCGTGCTGGAGTGGACCGCACGACACTTGGGAGTCCGCACCACAGTACCGTGTATGCAGACGACAGCGGCAGTCCGTGGCCTCTCCTGTACGGCGTGTGGCGAGTCGGCCGAGCTCACAGCGCGGCGCTGTGCCGACTGCGGCGGCGTCCTCGCCGTCGACTACGACCCCGAGGCGGTCGCGTCGGCGGCTGACACACGCCCGTTCCCGCCCGAGGCGACGGTCAGTATCGACGAGGGGGCGACCCCGGTGGTGACCGTCCCCGAACTGGCCGAGGAACTCGGCGTCGAACGCGTCGCCGTCAAGGACGAAGGCCGCAACCCGACGGGGTCGCTGGGCGACCGGAAGTTCTCGCTGGCTGTCTCGGCCGCCGTTCAGGGGGGCGCCGACCGCGTCGGGACGCCCTCGCCGGGCAACGGCGCCCAGTCGGCGGCGGCCTACGCGGCCCGCGCCGGCATCGACTCAAAAAGCGTTGTCCCCTCACGGAGTCCGTTCCTGAACAAGGCGATGGTGAACGTCCACGGCGGCGACATGCACGTCGTCGAGGGTCGCTACGAGGACGCTGTCGATGCCTTCGGCGAGGGTGACGACGAGTTCGTCTCGGTCGCGCCGGGCCATCCGTTCCGCGTCGCCGGCGGGACCGCGCTGGCCCTGGAGCTACTGGCCGACCGCGAGTGGACCGCTCCCGACGCGGTCGTTCACCCGACCGGCCACGGCGAGACGGTCGTGGGCCTCCAGCGGGGGTTCGCCCTCGCGGTGGACGCCGGACTCGCCGACGCCATCCCCCGACTCTACGCGGCCCAGCCCGAATCCTGTGCGCCAATCGCCGCGGCGGCCGCCGACGGCGTGGCGGACCCCGCGCCAGTCGAGAACCCCGACACCATCGTCGGCCCGCTGGAAATCCCCGACCCCGCGGCCGGGGCCGCCGCCATCGACGCCGTCGACGCGAGCGGCGGCGACGGG
>PXQZ01000060.1:0-3296 GCA_003021755.1 Halobacteriales archaeon QH_8_67_36
AAATCCCTTCCCTCGCATCGCTATGCGTCGCAATGACGCGACGCAGGTGGTGCGCGAAGGGGTTTGAACGAGAGAAGACGCAGCGGCCGAGTGGAGTGAGGCCGACCGTCTTCGCGTAGTTCAAATCCCTTCCCTCGCATCGTCTGTGCGCTACGTGCTGTGGCGCACGAGGGTGCGGAAGACGCTCTCGGAGCGCTCTTCCCTCGCAAAACTGCGGTCCGACTCTCCTTCCGAACAGCCACCAGTAACGACAATTACTGACCACTGTTCGTCGGTAATCCCTATTGATAACTAAGTTCGTGTCCGTTCATGTGCGACAGATTCCCATGGTTACGGCACAGTCCGATAGTTCCGGTTTCGGGGTCTCCCCGCCGGATCGTTTCTCGCCGTCGGAGCTAACGAGGAGGACGTCGTGATAGAGCAGTCGTCGGGTGATCAGGCCCGGGACGCGCCCTCGGAGGCACGTGATATCGACAACGCCGTTCTCGACGCCGTTGAGGACGCGAGTAACACTGTCGGCTGAATCGAACTAACGGAGTTTGCCAGCCCGTGTGGCGTCCATCGGTCCGATCCCGTCGCCGGCAGTGTGAGCCGGCCACTGTGTGCCCCATACCGAGCGTCTAAAGTCGGCCCACTGCCAGGGACATCCATGCCCGATTCATTGCACCGTGCCGCGCTCGCGGAGCGGGCCGCCAGGGCCGGGGGCGTCGTCGCGCGCAACCAGTTCCGTACGGAACTCGCCGTCGAGACGAAGTCGAGCAAGAACGACGTCGTGACCGAGAGCGACCGGGACGCACAGACACAGGTCGTCGCTACCGTCCGGGAGGAGTTCCCGTCGGACCCGTTCCTCTGTGAGGAGGAACTGGTCTCGCGGTCGGGACCCGAGACGGCCGAGACCGAACCGAGCGTCGTCGACGCCGTCCCGGAGACGGGCCCGGCGTGGGTGGTCGACCCTATCGACGGGACCGCCAACTACGTCCGCGGACTGCGCACCTGGACGACCAGCGTGGCCGCGATGGTCGACGGCGAGGCGGTCGGGGCGGCGACGTATCTGCCGTCGATGGGCGACCTCTACGCCGGCGGACCCGAAAGCGCGACGCGGGACGGGACGGCGCTGTCGGTGAGCGAGCGGACCGACCCCGAGACGTTCGTCGTGACCCCCGTCGGCTGGTGGGAACTGGACGACCGCGCGGAGTTCGGACGGCTCTGTACCGCCGTCGGCGAACGGTTCGGCGATATGCGCCGCATCGGCAGTTTCCAGACCACGCTGGCGTTCGTCGCCGAGGGCGCCATCGAGGGGGCGGTCTGTCCGACGCCGACCCACCCGTGGGACACCATCGCCGGCGTTCACCTGGTCCGCCAGGCCGGCGGAACGGTCACCGACCTCGACGGGGAGCGCTGGACGAGCGACAGCGTCGGGCTGGTCGCCTCGAACGGCGAGGCCCACGCGGAACTGCTCGCGGCGGCAACGGACGCGCTGGCGTAGGACGGCGGGTCGCGCACACGGGACCGGAAGCCTGAAATCGACGCCCGCCGGTCACACGGCCATGCACACCTACGAGCGACTCAGCGAGGAGTACGGGGCCGCCCGGCTCTGGGTCGCCTCCGTCGTCGCCGTCGTGGTTGCCGTCGCCGGTGCGGCGGTGGCGATGCCGACACGCGTCTGGGACCGCTTCCTCTGGCAGTACTTCTGGGGACCGGTGTACGCCGACGCGAAGGCCGCGAGCTGTGCGGTGATGACCGACGGCAGCCCGGAGCCGCTCTACGAGGGCTGTTCGGCCGCCATCGAGAGCGGGGCTATCGTCGCCGAACCGGGCTACACCATCGTCTCCGAGGTCGGCTACATGCTCGTTCTGGTGTACATGCTCGTCGGCGTCTACCTCCTCCTGGAGCGACTGAACATCGCTGACGACCCGAACCTCTACTTTGCGTTCGTCCCGTTCATGCTGCTCGGTGGCGCGCTGCGAGTCGTCGAGGACGGCACCGACCGGGCGGTCGGGGCGGGCGTCGACCCGCTCGTCCAGTACCCGCTGAGTTCCTTCATCATCAGCCCCGTCATCTACGGCACCGTCTTCATCGCGACGCTCGTCTCCCTGCTCGCCTGTGTGGAACTCGACCGCCGCGGCGTCGTCGACAGCTACTACCGGACCACCGCCGGCATCGGTGTCGCGCTGGTCACGCTGACGATGGCTTACCTCACGATGGGGGCACTGACCACCGACTACTCCACGCTCTACCCCTCGGTGCTGGTCGTGACGGTGGTCATCGCGTCGGCGCTCTCCTACGGGCTCTACTGGTTGTTCGAGAACTACGCGCCCGAGGTCAACAGCGGCACCGGCATCATCGGCCTGCTCGTCATCTGGGGCCACGCTATCGACGGCGTGGCCAACGTCCTGCTGGCCGACTGGCTCGACGCGATCGACGTGCCGCTGACCTACTATCCGAAACACCCCGCCAACGCGTTCATCATCGCGACGACCGAGGCGCTCCAGCCGGCCGGGCTCACCGCCGCCATCGGCACCTCCTGGCCGTTCCTCTTCGTGAAACTCGGCGTCGCGTCGGCCGTCGTCTGGCTGTTCAACGGCCAGTTCCTCGACGAGAGTCCGCGCTACTCCCTCCTCCTGCTCATCGCCGTCACCGCCGTCGGACTCGGTCCCGGAACCCGTGACATGCTGCGGGCCACCTTCGGTATCTGAACACGGCGCTCGCCGGTCACGGGAACGGGTGGTGGGCCCGGTCGAGCCGCGGTTCGAACCCGAGTTCGTCGGGCACCCGCTCGGCCCGTTCGCCGAAGTACGCGTCCTCGAAGAAGAGCGGTTGGGCGCTCGGACAGAGCACGCGCACCGCCTCGAAACCCAGCCCTTCGAGGTCCCGCGTCGTGAGTCGGGCCGCGTAGGGGTCGAGCCCGGCCTCGGTGACCCGGTCGACGAGCATCGACAGCTCCGCCGCCCCGTCGTCCGGAACGCTATCGGGGCCGATACTCGACAGCGGCACCGCCGTCTCGGCGTCGACGAGCGGGGCGGCGGCGTCCGGTCGGCCGGCGTAGTGGCCGATGGCCCCCGAGGCGTCGCTCGCACCGTCCCGGCCCATCCCCCGGAGTTCCAACCAGTTCTGGAGGGCCTCTTCGAGCGCGCCCGTCGCGGCGTCGGCGGGGTCCAGTCCTGCCGCCGACCCCAGCGCGAACTCGGGCCACGCCTCGCCACGGAGCGCTACCGCGATGGCGGGCACGTCGACATCCTGCGTGAGCACCACCGCCGTCGCCTCCAGTCCCTCGGAGCGGGCCCGGCGCCGGAGTA
>PXQZ01000060.1:3330-7902 GCA_003021755.1 Halobacteriales archaeon QH_8_67_36
TACCTAGCCCCAGCCCCGTCGTCACTGGCGGTCTGACGGCCCGCGACGGCGGCGGGTACAGCACCGTCTCGGCGGGCACGTCGACGTCCTCGTCCGTGTCGAGATGTGTCGCCGGAAGCCAGTGGAGAGGGTCCGTGACGGGCGTCTCGTCCGGCCGGACGAACGCCGTCGGCTGGATGGCGTCGGCGACCGACTCGGGTGTCCCCTGTGGGAGGGAGCCGGTCCGGTAGACGCCTGCGGCGTAGCGCTCGTAGCTCTCGCCCAGTGCCTTCATGAACGCGGTGTCCCAGTCGCTCGCGACCCCGGCGGCCTGCCGTGAGGCGGTGGCGTCGCTGAACCGCTCCGTGCTCGCGACCGTCGCCAGATAGTATGGGGCCGGGAACGACTCGGCCTCGCCCACCTCGCTGACGATACCGACGCGGTCATCCAGCCCGCCCTCGGCTCTGGCGAGCGCGTCCCGGTCGTACGTTGGGTCGGTGCCCCGGAGCGTCCACGTCCGGGCGCCGCCACAGTCACAGCCCGGCACGGGGAGGAACTGCCGCTCGGTGTATGGCAGTTCCACCAGCGTCCCGGCGAGGGGCCCGGTCCCGCCCAGTGCCTGCTCGATGCGCCGACCGGCGACAGCGCCGGCAAAGCGCTGCGTGGCGCTGTCGGGCGCTCCAGCCGGCGCCTGCCCCTCGTCCAGGTTCGCCCGAAGGCGTTCGGTGAGACAGTGATAACAGCCGGTTTCGGGGCCGAAGCCGGCAACGGCGGCGTCCGCGACCGGTACACCGCCGACGCCGCCGAGTTCGACGGCGGCCCACAGCGCTCCGAGTTCGCGGGCGCGGTCGCTGGCGGTCCCGAACAGCTCCGAGGTCACCGTGTCGACGACGACCGAGAGGTCAGCTGGGGTCACGAGGGGGTCGTCGGCCCGACGGACGCTCGCGGGGCTATCACCGAGTGCCGCGACGAGGGACTCGACCGCCGGGCCGCTCCCGACGACTTCGACAGTGGTCATGGCCGCACAGAGACGACAGGGGGAGAAAAACCTATGCCGCCAGCAGGCTCTGTGCGACCGTCGCCAGTTCGTCGCCGTCTGCGTCTTCCAGTCGCTCGTCGCCCAACAGCAGGCGCAGGCGCGGGCGGCCCACGTCGATGGGGACCTTCTCCGTGTCGATGAGGTCCATGTCCTCCAGTTTTGTCTTGGTGCGGGAGAACGTCGCCTTGCTCGCGAGGCCGACGTCCTCGCCCCACTTGCTGATGTCGTACAGCAGTTCGTTGTTCCGGGCCGCGACCAGCAGGCTGATCGTCACTTCGTCGAGGCCGTCGCCGTCGCCGCGAGCGGTCGCCAGCGAACCGAGTACGCTGTCGAAGTCGTCCGCGGTCTCCGGGCCGATCTCCGATTCGAGGGTCGACCGGACACGCGAGATAGCGGGGGTGCGAAGCGAGTACTCCTCGGCGTGTTCCCACGTGTTCTCGTAGTACGCTTCCGCGTCGTCGACGAAGGCGTCGTCGTCGGTGCCGAGGCCGCCGACAACGTCGCCGATGGTGACGAGCGCGTAGACGCCGTCGGCCGTGACGGCGACGGAATGGTTCGGTACCGTCTCCAGCAGGCGCATCGAGAGAGTCCCCGCCGCCACGAGGTCGGCCGCCGTACTCGCGACGAGGAAGTCGTCCATCACGTCCTTCAGGGTCCGCTCGTCCGCGAGCACGCGGACCTCGGCGTCCTGTCGGTCGAGCGTCGTCATGAGCGACGAAATCGTCTCCTGTGATGGGTTCACAACGTATATGGGTGTGTCCGTCTCCTCGAAGACCGACGACAGCATCGAGCCGATGTCATCCTGTAGCAGGGTCGTACTCATCGTCCTACTGAGTGTATTGACGAGTAAGACATTTAATTTCATCGGACGACTATCATTGATTTCGCCGCTGTAGCTGTCATATCGACCATCAAATCAGTACAAATATATCTATCAGATACCAATATTATGTGTGCCTTCTTGATAATAACGACGCCCAAACACGATGGAGGAATGTACCGTCCTCGGCCATTGAGTGGCACGTAGCTGGTCAAAAGTCGGGGTCCAGTTTCGCAGCGAGATCCTCGGACCAGTGGAAACTCCCCTCGAAGATAACCGGGAGCGAGTTCGACTCCAGCGTCTCGACCAGCGTCGCCGCCGAAACGGTGTGTTCGGTCGCGGTCCCGTTGAGCGCCGTCCCGCCGTCGACGGGGAGGTCGTAGCTCTCACCGGCCCCCCGAGGAGTCATCACCTCGCAGGTGAGGTTGTAGCCGCCGTCGGCTTCGGTGACCATTACCACGACGGGGTCCGGCGGCCCCGGTATCAACGCGTACGTCCCGTCGCCGACGACCGCGTAGTCCTTGCTCATCATGATGCGACGCCGGGCTAACTGGAGCGCGCGCTGGATACTGAAACCGTTCGAGAGCAGTCTGGCGAAGGCCGTCCCGACCATCGCGGCGTGGCTGTCGAGCACATCGGCGAACGTGACGGCGCCGGCGACGGAGCCTTGCTCGATGAGGTCCAATCCCTGCCGGTAGGAGCCACAGGCGTTCAGGAAGAACGTCCGCGTTCGCGATTCCGACAGCGACGCCATCGAGAGGGTCCCGTCCGGACAGCACAGTCCCTCGTCTTCGCAGTGGCCGATGAAGTGGACGAAGTCGTTCTCGGACTCGAAGACGTCCGCGAGTTCGGCCGTCGTCAGCCGGTCGGTGACGCTGACGTCCATCGGGAGGTCCGCCGCCCGGTAGATCTCCGAGACGGCGTGGCGTTCGTCGGACATCTCCATGTCGTTCAGCACGACCGAAAGCTGGAGCCGGTCGGTCTCTTTCTCCCGGTAGCGGTAACGGTTCTCGTAGGCCGACGGGGTCGTCTTGAACGCGTCGATGGGGGTGCCCGGCGCCAGCCAACCGTGGACGCGCCCGACGCCGCCCGTCGGTTCGACCATCGCGGTCGGTTCGGCCGTCCCGCGGGTGTAGGAATCGGAGAGCGTCTTCTCCAGCAGGTCACACCGCTCCAGTTCGGCGCCGTCGGAGAGATAGATGAGCGACAGCGTGTCGAGCAGGAAAGGGAGACAGCGGGCGCGTTCGAGCGACGGCTCCGCGTGCGTCGAGAGGTGCCACTCCGGTACCGCCGCGTCGACGGCGTCGTCGGGCGTCGCCAGGTAGCGCTCCAGTCGCCCCGCCGGCGAGAGCGCCCGCACCGCCTCCGGCTCCAGCGAACACCGCGCCAGCAGTTCCGGGTCCGACTCCGGGTTCATCCGCCGGACGAGACAGTCCAGATAGAAGAGCCGCCGGACCATCGAGCCGACCTCGTCCTGGACGGCCGGGAACGGACCGAACTCGTGGTGGATATCCGTGCTCTCGGCGGTGAGCAGCACCTGCGTCCGGTCCTCGACGGTCACGTCGGCCCCCAGATAGTACGCCAGCGGGGCGACGACGAACAGCGATTCGACACACGGGGGGACGCGCAGTTCGATGCCGGTCTCCGGTTTCGTGTTTTCCAGCTCCGTCGGAATCGACGTTTCCGCGCCGGTCGTCAGCAGCGGCGGGTGGCCACGCTGGCCCGGATGCGAGCGCGACGGGCCGAGCGTGTGGTGGGCCGCGCTCATGTGGGAGATGCCGGTGGCTAACCCACGGGGCGACGCCTCGACCTGGATGTGTGCCGGGCCGATTGACGTGGACTCGCCGACGCCGACGGTGACCTGCTGTGAGTCCCACAGCGAGACCACCGTGCCGCCGTCGGTGGGTCGCAGCGAGGCCGGGCCGTCGAACCGGAGGTGGACACGCCCCTGCTGGGCCGCGAGGGGACCGGACTCGCGAGTGTCCCTCGATGTCCGAACGGTCACAGAGAGCAGGTACGCTCCCTCGGGCAGTTCGGAGGTGCCGGTCAGTGTGTACCGGGCGTCACAGTCCAGCGCTGCGACCGTCGGCTCGCTCCCGGGGACGCGGAGCCGGGTGGTTCGCCCCCGGACGCAGTCCGTCGTCGCTCGCGGAATCGCCTCCGGGGAACACTCCAGTCGGTCGTCGAGCTGGGCCAGCACCGTCGACAGCCCCGAGCGGCCCTGCCGAGCGGTGTCGGACGTGGTCCCTCGCTCGGCAGCCGTATCCGCCACCCCCCAGGAAACCATGTGGTAACTACTGTGGGCTTATGCATTATATACATAATTATACGTTGATAAGCATTATCAGCTGACATTATTCCGGGTCAGCGGGCGCCGCATCTGCTAGCCGGTGACACGCCCGTGGACAAAGGGTAGATTATTGACGGGCGCGCCCTGACACGCTTACATGACCTACGACACCGTCCGCGAGGTCGACCAAGCAACCGCCGACGCACTCGAAGGCGAGCAGGCACGCCAAAACGACACGCTGGCCATGATCGCCAGCGAAAACCACGTCTCCCAGGCCGTCATGCAAGCCCAAAGCTCCGACCTCACCAATAAGTACGCCGAAGGCTACCCCGACGAGCGCTACTACGGCGGCTGTGAGTTCGCCGACGATGTCGAACACCTGGCTATCGAGCGCGCCAAAGAACTGTGGGGGGCAGAACACGTCAACGTCCAGCCCCACTCCGG
>PXQZ01000061.1 GCA_003021755.1 Halobacteriales archaeon QH_8_67_36
GCTGTCGGTTCCGGCTCCTCGGCCCCTGTTTCGGACTCGGAACGCTGCTCGTCCGACTCGTCGGTCAGGAACTGGTCCAGCGAGGCGTCTTCGCCCATATAGGCTCTGGGACCGCACGGGGCAAATAGCTGACTGCTCCCGACTCGGGGTGGGCCGTTTCGCGTCCGCAGACTCACCGGTCGCCAGCCCGTGTCTGCGAGCGGAAGCACAAAGTGGACCCACCTCAAAGCGACAAATATGCAGAGTCTCCTCACGCAGTTGCTCCGGAGCATCCTCGACATGCCCGGGAAGTTCATCGACATCGCGATGACCGACCCCATCTCCGCGGTTCTCATCCTCATCGGCGCGGTACTGGTCGGCCTCTCCTCGGCCGTCTTCGGCTACCTCACGCTCGGTGCGGCGGTCTCGCTGTTCGTCAGGCCGGGGAGCGGTCGGTCGCCGCCCCCAGAAGCGAAATAGCGTCCTCGATATCCGGCCCCAGCGGCGAGGCGAAGACGACGCTGTCGGCGTGTTCCCGTAGCGCCTCGGTCCGCTCGGCCACGTCCTCGGGCGTCCCGGCGATACAGAACGCCTCTATCATATCGTCCGTGACGAGGCCAAAGGCCTCCTCGAACTCGCCCGCCGAAATCGCGTCGCCGATGTCGCCGGCCACGTCCCGGTCGATGCCATGGCGGCCAAGCACCGGCGGCGGTGAGCCGGCGGCGACGAACGCGACCGGCGGCCGAGCGGCCGCCCGGGCCGTATCGGCGTCCTCGGCCACCGAGACGCTCGCGTAGGCCGCGAGGTCGAACTCGCCCTCGGCGACGCGGTCGTCGAGCATCGAGTCGACCTGGTCGCGGGCCCAGGCGAGGTCTTTCGGGTGCGAGCCGTTGTACAGCACCCCGTCGGCGTGTTTGGCGGCCATCTTCGTCATGTGCGGGCCCTGTGCGCCGACGTACACCGGAACCTCGCCGACCTCGTAGTTCAGCCCGGCGTCGTCCGCACGGAAGGTGCCGTCGTGGTCGACGCGCTCGCCATCCCAGAGTCGCTGGGCGACTTTGAGCGTCTCCAGCACGCGCCGGAGGGCGTCGTCGTGGTCGAACCCGAGGTTCCGAATCGTCGACTTGTCGCCGGGGCCGACGCCGAAGAGGGCGCGGCCGTCGCTCGACTCCGAGAGCGTCGCGACCCGCGAGGCCAGCGTCACGGGGTGGGTCTCGTAGGGGTTGGCGATGCCGGGCCCCAGTAGGACCTCGTCGGTCGCCTGTGCCATCGAGGACAGCGCCATGAACTGGTCGCGGTTGTTGTAGTGATGACTCGCGAAGACCGCGTCGAACCCCTCGGATTCGGCGCTGACTGCGAAGTCGGTGAGCTGTGCCACTGGGTGTTCCGGTGTGAGTTCAATCGCGTACATGAGACCACTCTCTGAGTGCGTCACGGACCACGTCCTTGTCGTTCGGGCGGTAGAGTTCGTCGTTACCGGCGTGGTCGCCGAAGTCGAACGCCCGAATCACGGCGACCGGCGTCCCGCCGTCGCCCTCACCGGTGACGAGGTTGCCGGCGGCGGCGAGTTCGTCCACGACGGCCTGCACCGTCGCGGAGAGCTCTCGACCCTCGCGGTCGGACTCCCCGCGCCAGTCGCGGACGGCGGGCGTTCCGGCCCAGCCCAGCGCGACGCCGCGCTGGCCCAGACGGAACGGCCGACCGGAGGTGTCTGTAACGACGACCGCCACGTCGACACCGGCGTACTCGCGCAGGCCCGCCCGGATGCACTCGGCGCAGTCGGTCGGGTCCTCGGGGAGGAGCAGCAGGTCCGCGTCGGGCACGTTCGAGCGGTCGATGCCCGCGTTGACCGTTATATGACCGAAGCGGGTGACTGCGAGGACGAAGGGCGCCTCGGTCAGTATCTCCTCGCTTTCCTCGATAATCGCCTGCGCGAAGCGGGGGTCCTTCGTCTCGCCGGCGATGTCGGCGATGCCGTCGGCGATGCGCTCGGCGCGCTCGCTCGCCGGGAACTCCGACAAGTTCGCTTGCCGGCCCGCGGCCTTCGAGACGACGGTGCTGGCGACACAGACCACGTCGCCCTCGCGCAGGTCCGCCTGTTCGGCGACGAGTTCGGCGACGTCGTCGCCCACGCGTACCTCCGGCAGCCCCTCGACCGCGAAGACCTCCATACGCTCCCTGTGGACTCCGCGGGAAAAAGGACGCCGTTAGTCGCAAGGCCCGCGAACAGTGGCAACGGCTGCCGGTGTCCGGGACACGGCCCCGTCATACGGATTATCGTGGCGATTCACCGGTAGGTACCGATCCGGGGTCGGCACAATCAGGAAACGATCCACAACAGACCGTATCAGGCTTCGTGGACCGTCACGTCCAGCTCGCCGCCGCCAACCGTCGCGCTCATCATCGTCGCCCGCTCGGCCGGCGCCGCGCCCGTCGCGCTGCCGGGGTTTAACAGCCGGACGCCGCCGCGAGTCGTATTCAGCACCTCGTGAGTGTGGCCGGCGACACCGACAGCCGTTTCGCCGGCTTCCTCGCGGACGATGTCCGCTACGCGACCCTCGTAGCCGTGCTTCGACCCGGTGCCATGTGTAACGACGAACGCGACCCCGCCGAGTTCGACCGTCGCGCGGTCGGGCAGTCCGATTCTGGGGTCCATGTTCCCGCCGACGGCCGTCAGCCGGGCGGCCATCGCTCCGACGTTCGACAGCGCGCCCTCGCTGTCGAAATCGCCCGCGTGGACGACGTGATCGGCGGCCTCGATGCGCTCGCGGAACGGCCCGGCGACGTGGCTCGCCCGCGAGGGGATGTGCGTGTCGCTGATGAGCGCGACGTCCATAACGGCGATTCTCGCCCGCGCGGCAAAACTGTTCGTCGACGCAGTCGGTTCGCCGGGCCGGTGGGTTCACCCGTCGCTACTCGGCCGCTTCGGCGGCCGGGATGGCCGCCTCCAGTTCCTCCAGCCGCTCGATGAGCCGGTCCAGCCCGGTGTTTATTCCGGCCACTCGCTCGGCGATGTCGTCGGCCGGCAACGCGCCCTGTGGCGTCGGCTGGACCAGCCCGTCGTCTTCCAGCATCCGCAGCGAGTACCGCACCTTGTGTTCGGGGATCCCGGTTTCCTCAGCCAGACGGACGATACCGATCGGTCCGTCGTCGATGACGGCCCCGAGTATCGACAGGTCACGGCTCTCCTTCTCGACCTGATCGCGTAGACGCTCCATACCCATTCGTATCTATGGATATCGGGTGGCGGTATATAAACACGGTCCTCCGTGGAGCGAGGCGAGCGAGATCCCGGCCGGAAGGCGGGACCTCGAATCGAGGTCGCGGCTGAATGCAGCGCGGTCCCGCCCTGCTCACGGCTCCCTGCGGTCGCCGTTCGCTCGTTCGGAGACCCCTCCCGCTGGTCGGTGTCTCACTACTCCTCTACGGGTTTGCGCCGCAACTCGTCGATCTGGTCGCGCAGTCGCGACAGCTCCGTCTCCAGTTCCTCGCGACGGTCGATGAGCGTCGACAGCTCCTCGGTGTTGACCGAGAAGTCGTCCTCCAGGGCGACGTCGAGGGCGTCGGTGGTCGCGGCCGCCAGATCCGTCGACACCCGGAGCACCTCGCTGGGGGTACCACGGGACTCGTAGAGCTCCTGGTCGCCCGACAGCGGGCTGTAGGACACCATCGGCGACTCGACGCCGTGGTGATAGGTGACGGTGTAGCTGGTGTCGGTGACGGGGTTCAGCCGGTCCTCCGCACGCTCGGTGCGAACGATGTTGAACGGCTCCGCGAGCGCCGGGTAGGTGTCGGCGAGGTCCCGCAGCCGGTCGGCCGCGGCGACGTCGAGCTGTGCCTCCACGTCGCCGAAGAACTGCCGCGAGTTGGTGAGCGAGAACGCGACGGTGTAGAAGACCGACTCGTCGCTGTCGACCAGGTTCCGGAGCCGCTCGCGGACCGCCTCGTGGCGCCCCTCGATGGTGAGTTTCTCCAGTTCCTCCAGCAGCGCCCGGACGCCCTCCTCCCGTTCGAGGAACGCCTCGACGATGGCCCCCGGCATCTCCTCGCCCTCGATATCGTCCATGCCTGCCCAAGGACACCGCGAGTAAACAGTCTGTCGGCGGGCACAAGAGCTATGCCGGGATGGCGTGACATACTGCACGTCCACCCTGAGGTGGACCTATGACAGGGACGGGGGCGTTTGCCCCCGTCGCGTATGCGGATCACGCGGAACTGCGCTCCCGATTCTCGCCCGGAACGCCGTCAGAGAGACGGTCCTGAGCGGTGTGACAGCTCCGTGAGCGGGAACGCCGAGAGAACGCAGCGCGTCAACAACCCCGGGGTCAAGCCACGAGGCTTGTCAATGGACTCCCAGTCCAGCCGAGTAATTCGGCAGGCGTGTAGTCGCCGTTCACGTTCACCGTCCCTGACTTGAGGGCCAGTTGACTGGTGGCCCATCCACCGCGAGACTTCTGCCCGCGATGTATATACCCACAATACCTATTTTTCATGGTTCGTGAGTGCGTGTTGAACCGAACTGTCTCAGACTTGTTCCGCCACGCAGTCTTGTACGGACTGTGCCGGCACGATTCGGAAGTACGCGACACCG
>PXQZ01000062.1 GCA_003021755.1 Halobacteriales archaeon QH_8_67_36
CCGCTACATATCCGTTACCTTTAGAAAACCTGAAGAGCGGAATGGGGTCGGAGGGATTTGAACCCCCGATCGGCTGATATCTCCAACCGGCGCCTCGGAACTCCAGAGGGTCATCGTTGCGAGTCGGTGATCAGCCGGTCGCTCAGTATATCAGCCCTCGGATGTCGTCCCTGGCGCGTGGCCTCTGGAGTCAGCCGCCTTCCCGGACTAGGCCACGACCCCGCACTCCGTCGTATGCCGATTAGTACTAAAGGGATTTCGATTGTGGAACGGCCCACTGTCACCTGTCCTACGTGAAAGGCGTCAACATCGGGTGACTCCACTCGGTGTGCCGGCCCGCAGTTTCAGTCGCGGTCGGCCTCTGACCAGTCACACTCCTGGCATTTGTAGCCCGTAACGAACTCCAGTGCCGAGGGCATGTACCCTACCGACACGACGTTCTCGCCACACTCCGGACAGTCGCGGTCGGCGTCCGCTATCGGTTCCGCGTCCATCACGCTCTCGCCCTCGATGAGTTCGGCGAGGCTCTCGGGGGTCTGCATTCGCCCCTGCACCACGCGATTGTCGGCCATACCGGAGAGCGGTGCGTCGGCGGCCTAAATCTTCCCCTCTGGACTGGTTTTGACGTGAACTACTGCTGCTGGGAACGTTTTCGGATGGACTGTCTCGCCAACAGTTGCTATGGGAGATGGACTGTCCCGCCAGAAAGCCCCACTCACAGCTGGTGACCGCGATGCTATCGACCGCCAGAAAGCCCCCGACTGGAGCTAGCCGGGGCTTTCTGGCGGTAGACATCATTGTAGCTGGAAACTGCTAGTGTTGCTTTCCGGGGGTCGGCACGGTCTCCGGAATCGAACGCGAACCTCGGCGCCAAAGCGGAGTCAAAACCGTCGTAGTTCCTAAAGCCAGGGAGCGCGTTCCTGGTCCGTGTCGTACTCCACGGCGGCGCCGTCGTCGGTGCGCTCGTCGGCCGCGACGCCCTGGGAGGCCCCGCCGTCCGAGAACGCCGCCGTCAGGTCGACGGCGTCGGGGTGGTAGTCCCGGTGGCGTCGGCGGGCGTTCTCGGGATCGAACGAGAGCAGGGCGGTCACGCCGAGCACCGCCAGCGCGACGGGCGCCCGCGTGGGCATCAGGCCCAGCACGGAGAGTGCGAGGACGCCCAGCGCGACGGCGCTGCCAAAGCGGAAGCGGTCGATGTCGACGGCGTTGCGCAGCCACGGACTCGCCAGTGCGACCAGCAGCGCGAAGGCGACGCCGATGCCGGCGGTCGCCGCGGCACGGGCCAGCATCTCGGGGTTGGCCTCGACCACCAGCGTCGCGCCAGTGGGGTCGACGCTGGCGAGCAGGCCCAGGCCGACGATGATGGCGGGCCGAGGGAGCAGCTCGCCGATGCGGGCGCTCGCGGTCTGGGCCGCGATGGCCAGGATGACGATGCCGGCGAAGCGCTCGAAGGTGGCGAGGTGGACGACGCCGGCGATAGTCGGCGCGAGGGCCGCTTCGAGTACCGCCACCGGAATCAGGACGGCACCGATGACCAGCACGGCTTTGGCCTGCTGGCCCGGGGAGCCGTCCATCTCGGCGAGGACGACGGCGACCATCGCGGAGCCGCCGAACACGAGCAGGCCGACCTCGAGTATGCCGGTCCACGTCGTGAGCGCGCCCGCGAGGACGAGCACCGGGAAGATGCCGTCGACGAGCGGGAGGCCCATCACCGTCGCGAGCAGTCGGCCGCCGCGACCGACCTGTCGCTCGATGTCGAGGGCGACCGGATGTCTGGAGCTACTCATCGCGTGTCAGCGCTGGGGATACCCCGAGTCCCCGTGGGTGGCTGCTGCGTGATCGAGACCGGCCGACGGCCGGTTCTCCTTCCCGAAGCCCACCGAAAATGTCTTGGCCGACGCCGTGGCTCGCGAGGATTGCCGGTCGGTGAGGTCGTTGGTGGATCGGGAGCAGCGCATATCCGTAATTAACTTTCAAAACAATATAAGCGTTGTGTGAGATGCGGGACCACACTACAGGAAACGTGTGAATTTACCCCATACAACTGGACGAGCGTAGCGCGACGTGTTCACTGGGACAACATCACACGGTTTGTGACGGTGTTTCCGGCTGTCCCTGGGACCGCGGCACGCGAGGCCACCCCACTGCATACGAGTCTCGCAACGTTTTTGCCCGGCGGTCATAGACGACTTACATGGCGAACGATTCCGAGCCCTTCTCCGAGAAACTCCGCGTTCCGGAGGCGTTGACTTTCGACGACGTACTGCTGCGTCCGAAGGAGTCCCGGATGGAACCCGACGAGGCCGACACCGCGACACGAGTCTCGAAAGGCGTCGAGCTGAACGTCCCAGTCCTGACCGCGGCGATGGACACCGTCACCGAGAGCGACATGGCCATCGCGATGGCGCGTCAAGGCGGCCTGGGCGTCCTGCACCGCAACATGGACGCCGACCGGATGGCGGCCGAAATCGGGCGGGTGAAACGCTACGACGAACTCATCATCCGCAACGTCGTGACGGCACACCCCGAACAGACCGTCCGCGAGGTCGATTCGATGATGGACCACAAGGGCGTCTCCGGGGCGCCCGTCGTCGACGACGAGACCGGCGAAGTCCTGGGAATCATCTCCGGGACCGACATCCGGCCGTACCTCGAAGTCGGCGAGTCCGACGCCGTCACCGAGGCGATGACCGACGAGGTCATCACTGCCTCCGAGGACGTGACCCCCCGCGAGGCCCTCGAACTGATGTACGACCACAAGATAGAGCGCGTCCCCATCGTGGACGAGGCAAACCGCCTGGTCGGCCTCATCACGATGCGTGGCGTCCTCAAGCGCCGCGAGTACGATGACGCTGCCCGCGACGAGGACGGCCACCTCCGCGTCGGTGCCGCAGTCGGCCCCTTCGAGGTCGACCGCGCCGAGGCCGCCGACGAGGCAGGCGCCGACGTGCTGTTCATCGACTGCGCCCACGCCCACAACGCGAACGTCATCGACAGTGCCCGCGAAATAAAGGCGACAGTCGAGGCCGACGTCGTCGTCGGCAACATCGGGACCAGGGAAGCCGCCGAGGCCGTCGTCGACTTCGCCGACGGCGTGAAGGTCGGCATCGGCCCCGGCTCCATCTGTACGACCCGCGTCGTCACCGGCGCCGGGATGCCCCAGATTACGGCCGTCTCACAGGTCGCCGACGTAGCGAGCCAGCACGACGTGCCGGTCATCGCCGACGGCGGCATCCGGTACTCCGGTGACGCCATCAAGGCCATCGCCGCCGGCGCGGACGCGGTGATGCTTGGCTCGTACTTCGCCGGGACCGACGAGGCCCCCGGTCGCGTCATCCAGATGAACGGCAAGAAGTACAAGCAGTACCGCGGCATGGGCAGCGTCGGCGCGATGAGCGAGGGCGGCGGCGAGCGCTATCTCAAGGAGGACGACGAGGACGACTACGTCCCCGAGGGCGTCGAAGCTGCGACCCCCTACAAGGGGTCGCTCGCCTCCGAACTCCACCAGCTCGTCGGCGGGATGCAGTCCGGCATGGGCTACGTCGGTGCCGAGACCATCCCCGAGTTCAAGCAGCGTGCCGAGTTCGTCCGCATCTCCGCGGCCGGCCAGCAGGAGAGCCACCCCCACGACGTGATGATCACGGACGAAGCGCCCAACTACAGCCCCGACAGCTAACTGTCGGCCGAACCGGGCGAGTGATGCCGTGATTCGAGCGGAGCGGCCGTTCGAGCAAAAGAGACTCCACGGTGGCGGTGAGACTGCGACCTATGGCTCCGTACGAGACACACGTCGGCGGTGACGCGGCCGCCGGTGAGATGGCCAGAGCGGTCCGCCGAGCGGTGTTCATCGACGAGCAAGGCGTCGACGAAGCCGACGAGATGGACGGGAAAGACGATGTCGCGACCCACATCGTCGTCACCGACGACGGCGAGCCGGTTGCGACGGCGCGGTTCCGGTTCGTCGAGGCGACGACCGCCCGGATCGAACGCGTCGCCGTCCTCGAACCGTACCGCGGCGAGGGACTGGGTGCGAGCGTGATGGAAACCGCCGAGTCGATAGTTCGCGAACGGGGCGCGACGTCGGCCGTTCTCCACAGCCAACTGCGTGTCGCGGAGTTCTACGAGGAACTCGGCTACGAGGTGGTGGGCGACCGGTTCGAGGAAGCGGGCATCCCACACGTCGAGATGCGGAAACGGTTAGTCGAGTGATAGTGATTCGTGTAACGATTGACCGACCTACGCCGACCCCGCAGGCGCTATCCGGAACCGATCTACAATGATCACTACGAGGCCCGTTCGCTTCGCTCCTCACCCAATGTTCGTCGCAGGAAGGCGTCTCTCGGAATTCGAACCCCGGTCGGAGCGAAGCATCTCCCTGATTCGAATCCCCGCTGTTGATGCCACTGCTCACGTTCGTTCGCAGGGCAACGGGCCGGAAGGGATTTGAACCCTCGACCGACGGCTTAAGAGGCCGTCGCTCTGCCAGACTGAGCTACCGGCCCTGCACCGTATCAGAAGAACCCACCGCCGTACTCGAAGGTCGGCTGCTCGGCCGTTACGGTCGCCGTGTTTCCGTCAGTGTTGACGCTGATATTGTCGTGATTTGCGAGCGAGCCGTCGCCGCTGTTGTTCGCTTCGATCCACTCGTTCAGGTCGCCCTCGTCGACGTCCCCGTCGCTGTCGTAGACGTACACCCACTGCTTTTCGGTCGTATCGCCGTTGATGCTGTCGGCTCTCCCGGAGGCGACGAGACCGTCGAAGTCGGCGGTCGGGATGTTCTCGTTGCCGCCGTTGTCGGAACCGACCGGGTTCGCCAGCAGTTCGAAGTTGACACCGACACCGCTGTTGAGCGTGTCGACGAGCGTGCTGAAGGTGTCGTCGCTGTCCACGAGGCGGTCGTCACCGTTGGAGCCGGTGTCGATTATCCCCTCGACGACATCTGCTGCGTCCTCCGGGTCGGAATCGTTACTGAAGTTTCCAACGCGCTGGCCTTCGACGATAGTACCGTCTCCGACAGCAATCGCGTCCGGGGAGTCTTCCGGTTCTTCCTGGATATAGATCTCGTAGTTGTCGTTGTACGTCCCATCGGACTCGTACACAGTGCTCCCGACGGAACCACCGCTGTTCTCGGCTCCGGGCGTCGGCGTGCTCGGCTGGCTGGCGGTAAGCTCCGTCTTGACGGCCTCGGTGTCGAACGAGCCGGAGATGACGCGGCCGTCCGGAAGGTTGACCTCCATGGCCACGTCCTCCGGGTCGATACCCAGCGTGAGGTATTCCGTTCCCCGGATGCTGAGTCGGGTGAAGTCGTTGAGATTCTCCTCGTTCGAGAGTATCGACTCGTAACTGACGACACTGCCGTTGAGACCCTCCGCGTCACTCTCGAAGGCGTCGGGCTCGTACACCCAATCCGAGTAGGCGCCGAGGTCGCCGCCGCCGCCCGGAAGCAGGTCCTGTATCGCGCTACAACCCGAGAGACTTCCCACTGCACCCAGTGCAGCCGTTCCCGCGCCGACTCGCAGCAGTTTCCGTCGTGTAACTTCTTCGGACATTAACTCTTGTGTTTCTTTCCACTCTTATAGTACTTACTACTTATATGAACGTTCGAGCCGTTTCCTTACCAGATATGTTTATCCCGGACAAAGACAGAGACGGATGTCGCCGGGGTGATCCGACCGGTAGAACTGCCTGTAGGGTTGTTGACCGGTTCATGTCCGATGGAGCTGGGGGTCGCCAGCCCGCTCAGGAGACGGTGTGATATAAGTACGTGCCGACCGGACACCTTCTCAATGAGTGCTGCCAGTAGCATTACGATGGCGTCGATGTCTACCTACGCCATCCTGGGCTGTGGGAGCGTGGGACACGCGGTGGCGGAGGAACTCGTGGCGGAGGGGAAGGACGTGCTTATTCTGGACGCCGACGAGGGGCGCGTCGAGGCGCTCCGCGACCAGGACCTGAACGCCCAGCAGGCGGACATCGGGGACGAACACGTCGCCGAGACCGTCCACGACCGGGACGTCATCCTCATCATGTCCTCGGACGTGAACGCCAACGCCGCGGCAGTGCGGAACATCCGCGCCGCCGACAGCGACCAGTTCATCGTCGCCCGCGCGGACGACCCCGTCTCCGCCGACGAACTGACCGGACTCGGCGCCGACGTCGTCATCAACCCCTCGGCGGTTATCGCCGACTCGGCGCTGCGCGCCCTGGAGACGGGCGAAATGGAGTACAAGGCGTCACAACTCAGCGACGTCATCGACGCCACGGAGGAGCGGGTGGCGATTCTCGTCCGCCGCTCGCCGGATCCGGACTCCATCGCCTCGGCGGCCGCCCTGCGGGCCATCGCGGAGAGCCGAAACGTGGAGGCCGATATCATCTACGAGGGCGAAATCGGCCACCAGGAGAACCGGGCGTTCGTGAACCTGCTGGGCATCGAGCTCGCCTCCCAGGAGGCCGTCGAGCTTTCGGACTTCGATACGTTCGCCCTGGTCGACGTAACGAAGGGCGGCGAACTGGCCGTCGACGACATCGACATCATCATCGACCACTACGAACACGACGAGGAGTACGACGCCGCCTTCTCCGATATCCGACCCAACGTCTCCGCTACCTCGACCATCCTCACCAAGTACATCCAGGAGCTCGACCTGACGCTCGACCAGACGGTCGCCACGGCACTCTTGTACGGAATTCGGGCCGAGACGCTCGATTTCAAACGCGACACGACGCCGGCGGACCTGACCGCCGCCGCCTATCTTTACCCCTTCGCCGACCACGACACGTTGGAGCAGGTCGAGTCGCCGTCGATGAGCCCCGAGACGCTGGACGTCCTCGCGGAGGCCATCCGGAACCGGGAGGTCCAGGGGAGCCACCTCGTCTCGAACGCGGGCTTCATCCGCGACCGTGATGCCCTCTCACAGGCCGCCCAGCACCTCCTCAACCTCGAAGGTATCACGACGACTGCCGTCTTCGCCATCGCCGAGGACACCATCTATCTGGCCGCCCGCTCGAAGGACATCCGCATGAACATCGGCAAGGTGCTCTCGGACGCGTTCGGCGAGATGGGCGAGACGGCGGGCCACTCGACGGACGCGAGCGTCGAGATTCCGCTGGGCATCTTCACCGGGCTGGACACCTCGGACAACAACCGCGACACGCTGCTGGAGCTGACAGAGGAAGCCGTGAAGCGAAAACTGTTCGAGGCGATGGGCGTCGACAGCGGCGACGGGTCCAACGGGAACTAGGCCGGGACCTCTTCCTCGTCTGTCTCGTCGTCGGGTTGACGGAGGCGTTCGACGATGTCGTTGACGATGACCACGTCACCGACGGCTTGGACCCACCGGTACGGAACAATGACCCCGCGAGTACTCTTCGTCTCGGCGCCGAACAGTTCCCCGTTCAGCTGATGCAGCGCCAGTCCGGTGACGGACTGTCGGTCCAGGTCGAGCCTGATGTCCTCGATCTCGCCGACGAAAACCCCGTTTTTCGAGTACACTTCCCGACCCACCAGCGTCGTGATCTCCTGAGGAACCTTCTGGGTGTCCATACTGCTTTGCTGTACCGGGCGGGTATTAAATGTTCATTGCGCGTCAGACGAGCCTGTTCCGTCCGGCCCTGATTTGTGAACGGGCCGGCAGCTTTTCACCGCTGCGGTCATAACGCGGGCAATGACCGAGGTCAGCGTATCCGTCGACGTACCGGCCAGCCCGGAAACCGTCTGGTCAGTGTTGACCGACACCGACGCCTACCCGCAGTGGAACACGCTGCTCACCGTGCGCGGCGCGCTCGCCGTCGGCGAAACGGTCGACGTGAGGCTCTCGGTTCCAGGGCTTCCGACCGTCCCGATTGCGCCGGAGATAACTGCGGTCGACCCGGAGCGGGCACTGCGGTGGCGCTCGCAGCTGTTCGGTATCGAGGCCGAACACGCGTTCCTGCTGGAGCCGCTGGACGACGGCGGAACCCGGTTCGTCCAGACCGAACGGTTCACCGGCGTGCTGGCATCACCGGTGGTCGGACGGTTCGAACGGCGGATTCGCCGCGGTTTCGAACAGATGAACGTCGGGCTTCGCCGGCGGGCTATCGAACGTCCGCCCTGCGGTCGGCAGGATGTTCCCACGGACGGCGACGGCGGACAGTTCCGCACGGTCAGTGGTAGTGACGTTTCATCCCGGTGTCGAGGCTCGGCTGGAGCCGGGCGTACGTCCTCGTGAGAATTCGTTCCACCCCGCTCGCGTCCCACGCGCTGTCGTCTACGGACTGGCTGTCGGTGTCCACAAACTCCTTGTTGTATAGATAATTTGTGTAGACAGTAACGGTATCCCTGTGAACGTCTCACTGGGGCCGGACGCGGAGCGGCTTTCGACTCTTTCATGTAGTCGGTGGTCCACCGCCAACCATGGGCTTCAGGGTGCATCGCCGTCTCAGCCGGGCCGACGCCGTGACACTGTGTAACGCGGTCGTCGGGTTCGCCGCGGGTGTCGTGGCCTTCTCGGACCTCCATCTCGCCGCGCGGCTCGTCCTGCTGTCGGTCATCGTCGACGCCCTCGACGGCATCGCCGCGCGGAACGGTGAGAGCTCGCCGGTGGGGCCGCTGCTCGATTCCATCACCGACGTGCTCTCCTTCGGCGTCACGCCCAGCCTGTTCGTTTACGTCGTCCTCCGGTCGAGCTACGGCGGCGTCGGCGAGGCCGATCCCCTCGTCACCGCGGGCCTGGTCGTCATCGCCTCGCTGTACGCCGTCTTCTCCATCCTCCGGACGGCGTTCTACACGACGTACTTCGAGGATGCCGGCGAGCGGCCGGGGATGCCGAACTCCCTCGGGGCGATACTGCTGGCGACGGCCTACCTGGCCGGCCTTACCGACCCCATCGTACTCGCGGTGGGTGCGTCCGTCCTCGCGGTCGTACAGGTGTCGCCTTTCGACTACCCCAAGCCGGGGGTCAGGACGGTCGGACCGATGGGCGTCGTCCTCTTCGGCGCCGTCGTCGCGCCGACCGCCGTCGGCCGCGCCGCGCCGCGGCTGATGCTCGTCATCGCGCTCCTGTTTTTTGCGCTGGGACCGCGGTACTACTGGGCGGACTAATCCCCGATGAACCCCGCGACGGCGATGACATCCTCGGCGTAGGCCCGTGGCGTCGGCTTGCCCGTAATGTGTGACAGCGTCCACCGGCCCATACATATGCGAGCACAGCGAACACAAGGGCCCGTGGCATAGATATGTGGTGTGAACCGCATTCAAGCAACTAGCTTGTATTTCACGCCGTATGGCGCTTTTCAGCGACAGATTTATATATTCACCGCGCTTACTAATAGTTAGGATGAACGCAGATCAACAGTCATTTGACGAGCTGTCCGTCCCTCAATCCGAGCACGACGGCAGCGTCGTACTCGCCGCGGACGTAGACGTCGCCGACGACACCATGACTCTCGTCGCCGACGACGAGCAGTACGAACAGCCCCTACCGCTAGTGACCCACGGGCGTTTATCAACGACGGCCTCCTCACTATCGAACTGTCAGGCGAGGATACAATAGATGAAACTATCCGTCAAACCACTCAAACAGAAGGACGCAGGGCGCGGCCTCGCGGCCATCGACCGGGCCGCGATGGCCGAGATGGACCTCGAAAACGGCGATTACATCGTCCTTGAAGGGGAGAACCGCGCCGTCGCTCGCGTCTGGCCGGGCTACCCCGAAGACGACGGCAAGGGCATCGTCCGCATCGACGGACAGCTCCGCCAGGAGGCCGGCGTCGGCATCGACGACAACGTCTCCGTCGAGAAGGCCGACGTCAAGCCCGCGACCAGCGTAACCGTCGCACTGCCCCAGAACCTCCGTGTCCGGGGCAACGTCGGGCCGATGATTCGCAACAACCTCAGCGGCCAGGCCGTCACGCAGGGACAGACCGTCCCCGTGAGCTTCGGCCTCGGCCCGCTCTCCTCGATGTCGGGCCAGAAGATTCCGCTCCACGTCGCCGAAACCGCACCCTCGGGCACCGTCGTCGTGACGGACTCGACCGAGATTCAGGTCAGCGAGAAGCCCGCCGAACAGATACGGGAGGGCGAGGACGCGGCCAGTCCCGAGTCGCCCGACGTGACCTACGAGGACATCGGCGGCCTCGACAACGAGCTGGAACAGGTCCGCGAGATGATAGAGCTGCCGATGCGCCACCCCGAGCTGTTCCAGCAGCTCGGCATCGAGCCGCCGAAGGGCGTCCTGCTCCATGGCCCGCCCGGCACCGGCAAGACGCTGATGGCGAAAGCCGTCGCCAACGAGATCGACGCGCACTTCACCACCATCTCCGGCCCGGAGATCATGTCGAAGTACTACGGCGAGAGCGAGGAGCAGCTCCGAGAGGTATTCGAGGAGGCCGAGGAGAACGCCCCCGCTATCGTCTTCATCGACGAAATCGACTCCATCGCGCCCAAGCGCGGCGAGACCCAGGGTGACGTGGAACGCCGCGTCGTCGCCCAGCTTCTCTCCCTGATGGACGGGCTGGAGGAACGCGGCCAGGTCATCGTCATCGGCGCGACCAACCGCGTCGACGCGGTCGACCCCGCGCTCCGGCGGGGTGGCCGCTTCGACCGCGAAATCGAAATCGGCGTCCCGGATAAGGAAGGACGCAAGGAAATCCTGCAGGTCCACACCCGCGGGATGCCCCTCTCCGAGAGCATCGATATCGACAGCTACGCCGAGAACACCCACGGCTTCGTCGGCGCGGACCTGGCCTCCCTGACCAAGGAGAGCGCCATGAACGCGCTCCGGCGCATCCGCCCCGAACTCGACCTCGAATCCGAGGAAATCGACGCCGAAGTCCTGGAGAAACTGGAGATAAACGGCGAGGACATGAAGGACGCGATGAAGGGCATCGAGCCCTCCGCGCTCCGCGAGGTCTTCGTCGAGGTTCCGGACGTCACCTGGGACTCCGTCGGCGGACTGGCGGACACCAAGGAACGGCTCCGGGAGACCATCCAGTGGCCCCTGGAGTACGGCTCGGTGTTCGAGGCGATGGACCTCGAAGCCGCGAAGGGCGTCATGCTGTACGGCCCGCCGGGCACGGGGAAGACCCTGCTCGCAAAGGCCGTCGCCAACGAGGCCCAGTCGAACTTCATCTCCGTGAAGGGGCCCGAGCTACTGAACAAGTTCGTCGGCGAGTCCGAGAAGGGCGTCCGCGAAGTGTTCGCCAAGGCCCGGGAGAACGCCCCGACGGTGGTGTTTTTCGACGAAATCGACTCCATCGCGGGCGAGCGGGGCGGCGGCCAGACCGACTCCGGTGTCGGCGAACGGGTCGTCTCACAGCTGCTGACCGAACTCGACGGCATCGAGGAGATGGAGGACGTGGTCGTCGTCGCGACGACGAACCGGCCCGACCTCATCGACAGCGCGCTGTTGCGCCCCGGACGGCTGGACCGACACGTCCACGTCCCGGTGCCCGACGAGGAGGCCCGCCAGGCCATCTTCGCGGTGCACACCCGCGACAAGCCGCTGGCCGACGGCGTCGACCTCGACAGTCTGGCCCGCCGGACCGACGGCTACGTCGGCGCGGACATCGAGGCCGTCGCCCGCGAGGCGTCGATGGCCGCGACCCGTGAGTTCATCAACAGCGTGGACCCCGAGGACATCGGCGACTCGGTCTCCAACGTCCGCGTGACGATGGACCACTTCGATTCGAGCAGGCGCTCTCGGAGGTCGGCCCCAGCGTCACCGAGGAAACCCGCGAGCGCTACGACGAAATCGAACAGCGGTTCGACACGGCCGAGCCCGACCTCGAAGAGGACACGGCCGGCCGGACCTTCCAGTAGGCACGGCCGGCCCTCCCGAGTATATTCACCGGAACAGTTTGCGAATATATATTTTCGGGCCAATAAATCCCGTGGCGGGACTGTCGGCGACCGACTACGCCCGGGTCGGCCCCGCGGCCGCGACGCTGTGGCTCCTAACGTTTGGCTCCGGGCTCGTCGTTTACGGGATAGTACACCTCCTGTGGTGAGCGTAGTTCCCGCGACCGAAAGGAGCGAGACCCACGCGAGCTTCACAACCCACTTTATCGGGCGTCGCTAATCGGCTCTCATGCCGGACGTACGCGAGCAAATCCCCGCGCTCACTGGCGTGTTGACGGTCGTCTCGCTGGCGCTGGTCTTCGGCGCGGTTGGCGGAGCGATTCCCGCCACCCTGATTCCCCGCGCACCGG
>PXQZ01000063.1 GCA_003021755.1 Halobacteriales archaeon QH_8_67_36
AGTACGGGCCGGCGACCTCGACATGGCACTCCAGTCGGCCACGGGACACATCCATAACGCCGCCGGCAGACTCCTCGAACGACGCGTCGCCGAACAGCCGGTCGCCGAACAACAGACTGGCGCACGACGGTCGGGACTCAGCGACGGAACCGTGCGCCAAGCGAGTCGAGCAGGTCGAAGAAGTTGGGGAACGAGACGTCGACGTGTTCGGCGCCCGTGACCGTGGTCTCTCCGTCGGCGACGAGACCGGCCACGGCCAGAGACATGATGATGCGGTGGTCGGCCTTCCCCTGGACAGTCACACCGCGGAGTTCGGAGTCCTCGCCATAGACCACCAGTTCGTCCCGATGTTCCGCCACTTCGGCGCCCATCTTCGTCAGTTCCTCGGCCATCGCGCTGACGCGGTCGGTCTCCTTGTAGCGGACGTGTTCGGCGTCCGTGATGCGCGTGACGCCGTCGGCGGCCGCACCCAGCGTCGCGATGGTGGGCAGGAGGTCCGGCGTGTCCTCGACGCCGACCTCGATGCCCGAGAGCGCGCTCCGCTCGACCGCGATTTCGCCGGCGTCTCGCCCATCGCCAGCAGGTAGCTGATCGAGGAGAAGTCGCCGGGGACGTGGTACTCGCCACCGGCGGGGTCGTAGGGCTGGTCGCCTGCGACGGCGAAGCCGTCGTCGGTTCGCTCGGCCGTGACGCCGTAGTCTTCCAGCACTTCGAGGGTTATGTCGACGTACGGCGAGGACTTGAGTCCGGTCGTCAGCTCGATGTCGATACCTTCGTCCGTGACCGCGCCGGCCATCAGCAGCGCCGTGATGTACTGCGAGGAGACGTCGCCGGGGATGGCCACCGCGCCGCCGCTGATACCGCCACCGACGACCAGCGGCGCCTGGCCGTTCTCGCGCGTGCTCTCCGCGCGCCCGTCGAGTTGCCCGACGGCGTCGAGCAGCGGTCCCTGTGGCCGCGAGCGCAACGAGTCGTCGCCCGTCAATACTGTCAGGTGGTCCTGCAGCGCGGCCGTCGCGGTGACGAGACGCATCGTCGTCCCGCTGTTAGCACAGTCGATGACGGTGTCGGGCGTTTCGGGGCGGCCGTCGAAGCCGTCGACCTCGATGGCTTGCTCGTCGCTCCGGTCGATGCTGCCGCCGTAGGCCGTGACGGCACGCATCGTCGCCTTCGTGTCGGCGCTCACGAGCGGCGCCGTGACCGTCGCGCCGTCGGCGTAGCCCGCCGCGAGGATGGCCCGGTGGGTGTAGCTTTTCGACGGCGGGGCCTGTGCGGTGCCCGTGACCGTCGAATTGCCGATGGTGATATCCATGGTCGGGCGATTGCGGGCGGGCGACAAGAGGCTACCGCTCTCGGCGCTATAGCGAACGGAGAGTACGGCAGTCGGCTACAGAAGCGTCACGGGCGTCCCGGTTATCGTCGTCTCGCCGGACCTCGTCGACGCCGCGGCGTGGCTTCGCGCGTGAGTCGCCCGGTTCGGGCCGAGCGACGAGACCGGCGTCGGATCGGCCCTCGACTGCGTCGTAGATGTCGTCCGGTGAGTCGACGGACGCCGGTAGCCATTTGCCGTCCCCGCCCCGACTGTGAGGCATGCCCGACTTCGCCAGACTCGACGCGTTCCTCGACGAGTCCGACATCGACGGCTATCTCGTCGACGCTGACTCGACGGATTCGGACCAGTACTACCTCTCGGGGTTCGACGCGCCCGACCCCTTCGTGACGCTGTACGACGGCGAAACCCACCTGCTCTTTCCCCGGAGCCTGGAGTTCGGCCGCGCACAGCGGGAGTCACGCGCGGAAACCGTCGAGCGTTACGTCGACTTCGACCACGCCGACCTCGTCGCGGAACACGGCCCCGCGGCCGCGGTGTCGCACGTCCTCGCCCGCTTTCTGGACGCCTACGGCGTCGACAGCGTGGCGGTCCCCCCGCGGTTCCCGCTGCGGACCGCCGACGGCCTCCGCTCCCGTGGCGTCGACGTGACCGCAGACACCGACGGCACCGTCACCGAGATTCGAGCGACGAAGACCTCCCGGGAGATCGAGCACGTTCGGGCCGCACAGACGGCGAACGAGGCGGCGATGGCCGCGGCCGAGGACCTGCTCGCGGCCACTGGAGTCGCCGCGGACGGCGAACTCACACACGACGGCGCCCCCCTCACCAGCGAGCGCGTCAAGGAGGAGATCGAGGTGACGCTGCTGCGCCACGGCTGCGCGCTCGACGAGACCATCGTTGCCTGCGGGGCCGACGCCGCCGACCCCCACGACCGCGGCAGCGGCCCGCTGACCGCTGGCGAACCGATAATCGTCGACATCTTCCCACAGGACAAGACGACGAAGTACCATGCCGACATGACCCGGACCTTCTGCATGGGTGAGCCGAGCGACACCGTCCGAGAGTGGTACGACCTGACCGAGCGAGCGAAGGCGGCTGCCTTCGAGGCACTGGAACCCGGTGCGACGGGGGAGGCCGTTCACGACGCCGTCTGTGACGTTTACGAGGACGCCGGGCTCCCGACGCTGCGCAGCGACGACCGCGCGGAGACGGGCTTTATTCACTCGACGGGCCACGGCGTCGGGCTGGACGTTCACGAACTCCCGCGGCTCTCGCCCTCGGGCGGCGAACTCGAACCCGGCCACGTCGTCACCATCGAACCGGGGTTGTACGACCCGGCGGTCGGCGGCGTCCGCATCGAGGACATCGCCGTCGTCACCGAGGACGGCTACGAGAACCTCACGGAGTACGACCAGCGACTCGTAGTCTGAGCCGCGGAGGCGGGCCGGGGTCCGTTCGCCGATCACGATACCGAGCGACGACGAATCGTATCCGACACCCGACGTTGGCAGCCGTTCCACCGACGGCGCGCCGCTGATAGTCTCACCGACCAGTACGGCGACCGCCGGTCACTTCGGCACCGAGGCCGACCAGCTCCATCGGGACGCCGACGACAGACCGGCGTCGCCAGCGGGTCACAACCGTTTTCCCGCGCCATGGCATGGCTCAGATATGGCCGATTACACCACGGTTTCGATACCGAAAGACCTCGCTGAACGCGTCGAAGAGACCATCGAGGGAACCAGTTTCTCCAGTACGTCGGACCTCGTTCGCTTCCTGCTGCGCAGCATCGTCGTCGAACACCAGCGCGAGGGCGAACTGACCGAGGCGCAGTTCCAGGACATCACTGACCAGCTTCGTGACCTGGGGTATCTGGAGTAACGCCGCTACGCCAGCGACTCCTCGGGGGGTTCGACGTCCAGAATCTCGACCTCCTGCTTTCGTCCCGACCGGTCGAAGGCACCGAAGCTCTCGCTGTCCCACGGCGGAATCGCGACGAAGATGACCTCGTGGAGGTCGTCGAGTTTGCTGACGCCCATGTAACCGTCGGGGTGAGAGACGAAGCGCCCCTGCGTCTGGCCGGCAGGCGTGCCAAGGTCCATCCCGAAGACGGCATTGACCGAACCGCCGGCCGACGGGAGATAGAAGTCGGTGAACACCGGGGTTTCCGGGTCCAGGTCGGCCTCCGGGAGTTCCTCGGCTCTGGTGACCGCGAGCGAGATGGTCACGTCGTCCGGCTCGGCCTCCCGACTCATCCGCAGCAACGTCTCGACGAGACCGCGTGTAACGTACACCACGTGTGAAGTTCGCACGGCGGCGGTATAATCCCGTCGCCGACTACCCCAGCACGAGCGATTTCAGGTTCTTCACGTACAGCCCGGGTGTCCGGCCGCGAGAGCCCCGGAGCGCGTCGGCGAGCGCCCCGCTGGCGTCGTCCATGATGCCGTGACCGTGACCCACGAGCAACCGGTCCGGGGTCAGCCGATCGAGCTTCGTCGGCGGCGTCAGCCGGAGCATCGGGTGGACCCCGAGGACCTCGTTGCCCGCCAGGAAGTAGTCGGCCGTCCCGACGGCCTCCGGGACGACGAGGGTGTCGTCCTCGTCGCCGTACAGCGCCGCTTCCTGCCAGACGGCGTTGCTCGTGAGTTCGTGGATCCCGTAGTCGGTACCCGGAATCTGCCGGTGGACTCGCTCCGTGGGGGCGTCGATGTCGTCCTCGACGCCGGCGAGTGCCTCGGGCACGTAGACGGGCGCGTCGTGGCGCGTGGCGATGGCCGCAGCATCCCGCTTGTGACGGTTCAACAGGACGATGACGCCGGCCACCTCGCTAAACTCGGTCAGGAGGTCGTCGAGGCCCTCCGCGTCGACGGGATCGACGACGATAGCGCCCGCGTCGGTCTCGAGGACGTGGCTCGCCCGCTGCATGGTCTCGTCGGGGTAGGCAATCCAGCTCGCGCCCCGGTCCCACCGGTTCGTCTCTACCCAGTCCGTCGCGACGCCGCTTCCTTTCATCGACATGGGAATCGCTACGCGCTCGGCGTGAATAAATGGTCCAACTTACAGGCGATGTCCGTTCGGCCCGCCCCGGTGGTCGGAGCGCGGGCGGCCGGGTTCGGGCCGACAGTTTTCACTGCCCGCGACGAACCCCCACGTATGCTCGACACACCCGAGTGGCTCACGCTGGAGGTGAAAGACGCGGACCGGATGACCGCCTTCTACGACGCCTTCCTCGAACTCGACGTCCTCGAAGCGGGCAACGGGGAGACGGTCCTCGCGGCCGGCGAGACGGATATCCGACTCCAGTCGCCCGGCCCGGTCCCCCGCGGCGGCCTCCACACCCACTACGCGCTGACCGTCCCCGAACGCGAGTACGACGATTGGTACGACCGACTCGACGAGCGGTTCGACCTCGTCGAACACACCTTCGGCGACGCCCGCTCGCTGTACTTCTACGACCCGGCGGGCAACTGCGTCGAA
>PXQZ01000064.1 GCA_003021755.1 Halobacteriales archaeon QH_8_67_36
GTTGTCACGATAGTCAGTGGTTCATCCACCGCTGGTTCGCTCAGCCGCGTTAGCAGCAGGTCGAGCAGCCGTCCCGACGACCGTGACGCTCGGTCGGCCCGTTCATTGCCGCTCCCCACTGGAGTCCTCCATGAGGGTACTCAGCGCCTGACGCCCGACAGCGTAGTCCCGGCGTCGGCCCCACCTCCGTGCCAGAAACGGACGGATACGCTGGCCGAGGACCGGGTTCCGGAGCCCGTCGCTACAGTTCCTCGTCGGCGTCGAACTCCTCGGGCGAGCGACCCGCCACGTCGACCACCTCGTCGGAGACGACCAGCGGGCAGTCCACCCGCAGGGAGATGGCGATGCCGTCGGAGGGACGGGCGTCGAACACCATCTCCTTGCGTCGGTCTTCGAGATACTGCTCGGTGTCTATCTTGGCGTAGAACGTGCCATCGGCGAGGTCGTCGATGCGGACACGGTCGACGGCGCCGCCGAACTCCGCGACCATCTCCACCAGCAGGTCGTGGGTCAGCGGCCGCTCGAAGGGCTCGCCGTCGATGGCCAGTTGCATCGACTGGGCCTGGTCGGTGCTGACGAATATCGGAACGATTTCCTCACGCACGCGCAGGAGCACCACCGGCGTCCCCGACCCTTCCTCGCTGACGCCGACGCCGACCCCCTCGACCGTGGCCTCGTGTTCCATATAAACCGGTTCGGCGCGTAGGTATGAAAAACTAGCCCGCTGTCGTTTTACCGAACGAGCGCGTCGGTTACGCTGTGACGGACGACGGTTATCTCGTCGCCGTGAAGCCGTCCGCGCGCCGGGTGAGCGCACGCGCCGGCCAGTGGGTCAACCGTGAGGGGGCCACCCGACTGTTCGACTCGAAGCCGCTGGCCCGCAGGTGGGCGCGGGCCTGCTCGGGCGTCGGCGCGACGGTGTGGGTTCAGGACGCCCCGGCGTGGGCCGGCAGCGACGCCGACGGCTATCTGGTCGGTCGCCGCTGGCGCGACACGGGTGTCCAGGCTGCCGGCCGGCAGACGACTATCACCGACCTCGACAGGTGACTGTCGACGGAACCCGAGTCAAGCCGGATCGAACGTGGATATGATCACGGACACGGCCGCGGCCACGTCCGGCGCCACACGGGCACAGGATGACGAGAACAGCGATGCAAACGTGACTGCGACGACCGACGACACCGGCGAGTCGGAGACCCCGTCCGAGCGCGGCACTGACCGCGACGGCACTGCCGACGACGCCGGGCGCGGCCCGCAGACCTCCCGGAACAGGCCCCCGACTTCGTCGCTGACCGCCACGACAGCACCGGGCAGTTCCTCGGCGGCGACCTTGATGGCTCGCCGGGCGAGACGCTCGGCGACCTGATGCCGGGTGAGGACGACGACCAGTCCGATGGCGACAACGCGACGGCCACGCCGCCCAGGCCGGCGCATGGTCCCACCCGGCCCACGATCCCGAACGCGATACTTTTGCCCGTGGCGCTCCCAGCCACGGTATGGACGACACCGCTGAGTCCGGTCTCGACCAGTCCCCCGAGCGGACGACGGCGGACCTGCTGGAGGACGACGAGGACGGGTTCGTCGAGGGGATGGACCGGTGGACGGCCACGAAGTACATCGCACCCTTCGTCGCCATCGGCCTGTTCGACCTCGTGTTGCTGCTGGGATGGGGGCTAGACCCGCTCTGGGGGTTCATGATTCTGCCCCCGATTCTGTTCATCAGCGTGCTGGGCTGGATAGCCTTCAGAACCGGGTTCGCGAGCAGTCGGACCTGACACCCGGACGGGTAGCTGTTCACACGAGCGCGTGCGAACCGAGCGGTGTCGACGTTGATGGCGCCATCAGCCGTCCAGCAGGTCGTCGACGGCGCCGCGAGCGACCAGCGCCGCGTCGTCCGCGACCCGCTCCTCGTCGGCGCCCGCGTCGGGCGCCTTGAGGTACACGTCGATGTCCAGCACCTGCTCCTCGAACGTCACGGTCACGTCGTAATCGCCGATGTCACTCACGCTGAGTCGAGAGAAGATGACGTCCTCGGCCGCGTTGGCGGCCGTCTCTACGACCTCGTCGTCGGTCGCCATCGGCTTACTGTGACTCGTGTAGCGAGTTGCCGGGACGCGCCGACCCCGCAGGCGCTATCCGGAAACAATCTACGATATTCACTATTACGCGCCGGCGCCGGGGCCGCCCGCCGGGCCGCCACCGAGCATCTGCTGGAGCTCGCCCTGCAGTTCCTCGAACTGCTCCTGGACGCGCTCTTCCTGCTTTTCGAGGGTCTCGACGCGGACTTCGATGTTGTTGACCGTCTCTTCGAGGTCCTCGCGGGCCTCGTCGAGTTCGGTCTTGACGAGCAGCTCGCCGACCTCGCGGTACATCGTGGTGTCGGCGTCGACGTCGTCGAGCTCGTCCAGTGCCGTCTTGGACTCCTGTAGCGTCGACTCGGCCTGCTGTTTCTGTGTCGCGACCTGCTGTGCGGTCTCCTGAAGATCCTGCAGCTCTTCGAGTTTCTCCTGTGCTTCCGGCGGAAGGTTACCCTGCATACTCGCCAGGTTGGGGTCCGGACTGTTAAACCCACGCATCTACGTCGGACACCGACCTCGTTCCCGCCCGTCGCTAACACCGGCTACAGCGTCCAGCTAGCGGTGATATCGCCGGTCAGTTCGATCCGTAGCTCGTACGACGAGGCGCTCTCGTCGACCTCGGACAGGACCACGCCCTCGCGAACCATGCCCGGCGAAATCCCTCCGCCCCGGTACTCGTCCCCGCCGGAATAGTACCCCTCCCCGTACTGTGAGTCGCCAGTGATGAGGGACATGTCCCACGTGGACGGCACCGCAACTCGCTCCGACCCGACGTTCTCGGCGGATATCGTCACGAGGGGGAACTCGCTCCCGGCGGCGGCCTCGTCATCATACTCGTAGCTGCCCGAACTGGACGAATAGGCGTAGGACTACGTCTCCTCGGTGGCGGTCGGTCCGATAGCGAACCGCCGCTCCGCCGTCCCGATTTCGGCCGTCTCACCCACTGACAGGTCTTCGTACTCGAACGTCTCCCGCTCTAAGGACCCGAGGTCGATGCGCCACTCCGCTGTGCCCGAGGCGACTCGCACGCGCGGCGTCTCCAGCCCCTCCTCAGCGCCTTCGGGGTGGTCGAGCAGTCCTCCGAGAGCAGGTCGGCCACGTCGTCCAGTTCCGCCGTCTCCTCGTCGCCGGGTCGCGCGCTGACAGCCGGCGTCGTTTGTGTCATATGACAACTGATAAACCTATCGAGCTATGGGTCGGCTCGTCGCGGCGTCCCGTCCGGCTGTCGGTCGACACACGGCGGCGACGGTGTCGCGAGCGGCCGAGGGCGTCCGGCGGACGGGATCGTGATTGGTACTACCCGGTTACGAGTAAACTAACGGATATGTTATATCATCGCACTGTTTAGGCGTGCCTGTATGGCAAGTGAAAGACAGCCAGGCGCCAACCCGCTGCTGAACTGCGCGGACTGCTCCGCTCCCGTTCGGAAGACGGCGAGTGGGACGTACGTCTGTACCGGCTGTGGAGAAACGATCGACATCTAGTCGGCCGAGTAGGGGTCGCGGTCGGCGGGTGTGCCACTGGTCGCGCGGTCCGGGTCGCCACGGGAAACCAGCAACGGTAATTGCGAGCTCGCCGTACCGCCGGCAATGAGCGACGACGCACGGGCGTTCGTACCCGGCCACGTGACCGGGTTCTTCACCGTGGACCGGGTCGACGATCCGACGAAGGCGGGCTCTCGGGGGGGTGGCATCGCGCTCTCGGACGGCGTCGCGGTGACGGTCGAACCGGCCGCAGAGACGGCGGTGTGGCTGAACGGCGAGCGGATACGGATGGACGCCGTCGAGCGGGTCCTCTCGGCGCTGCGAGCCGACGCGCGAGTCACGGCCGAGACGCCGCTACCCCTGGGGGCCGGCTTCGGCGTCTCCGGCGCGATGGCGCTGGGCACGGCGCTGGCCGCGAACGCCGCCCTCGACAGGGGGCTCTCGTACAACGAACTGGTGACAATCGCCCACGGCGCGGAGGTCCAGGCCGGCACTGGACTCGGCGACGTGGTCGCACAGGCTCGTGGCGGGGTACCGCTGCGGCTGGAACCCGGCGGCCCCCAGTACAATTACGTCGACGCCGTTCCCGGACACGCCCGCGTGGAGTACCACGCGCTGGGAGCGCTATCGACGCCGGACGTGGTCGGCGGCGACACCGAGGCACTGACGACCGCCGGCGAGCGGGCGCTCTCGACGGTGGTGAAAGAACCCACACTGGCGACGTTCATGCAGGCCTCCCGGCAGTTCTCGCGAGAAGCGTCGCTGTTGACGGACGAGGTACACGAGGTGGTCTCGGCGGTCATCGAGGCCGGCGGCGACGCGGCGATGGCGATGCTCGGCGAGACGGTGTTCGCACTGGGGACCGGGCTGACGGACGCGGGCTATGACGCCCGCTCGTGTGCGGTGTATCCCGCCGGCGCCACACTGGACGAGTAGCGGCAGACCCGGGCATAGGACCAGTCACGGAGGGACGGAGGACTTTTCTACGCGTGCATGCAGGGGGAGGGTATGAGCGACGACGCGGACGTGCCGGAGAGTCACCCGCGGTACGAGTCACTGCTGACTCGCCACCGCATCGAGGCGGGCGTCGACATGGGCATCACCTCCCGCCAGGGGCTCATCGCACAGGGGCGGGGGGAAGCGTACGATTATCTGCTGGGGGAGGCGACCATCAACAGCGCCGACCGGGCCGAGCGGGCCGCCGCCGCCTACCTCCTCCGAGCGGACCACGCGGTCGTCTCGGTCAACGGCAACGCCGCGGCGCTGGTGCCCGGTGAACTGGTCGCCCTCGCCGAGGCGACGGGGGCCGACCTCGAAGTGAACCTCTTCGACCGCACCGAGAAACGAATCGAGCGCATCGCCGACTACCTCCGCGAGCACGGCGCCGAAGACGTCAAGGGACTGACTGCCGACGACCGGATTCCGGGGCTGGACCACGAGCGCGCGAAGGTCGACGCCGACGGCATCGGCGACGCCGACGTGGTGCTGGTCCCGCTGGAGGACGGCGACCGCGCCGAGGCGCTGGGCGAGCTGGGCAAGACCGAACTCGTCGTCGACCTCAACCCGCTCTCGCGGTCGGCACAGGTCGCGACGGTCCCCATCGTCGACAACATCGTCCGCGCCATCCCGAACGTCACCGAGCACGCGCGTGACCTCCGGGGCGACCCCGACAGCCAGCAGGAGGTCATCGATAGCTTCGACGCCGAGACGGCCCTTACCGACGCCGAGGCAGCGATTCGAGGGGGTGTCTGAGTCGGGGCTCGCGCCGTACATCTACGCCGACCGACGCCTCACGACGAGGCGGTCAGGGAGACGTCGACCGAGCGGTCGCCGACGACGTTCGGCGACGACGGGCAACTCGAACGGCTCGACCGCGTGTGCTTTCCCGTCTTCCGGGTCGACTACCGCTACGAGACTGGCGAGGACAGGTCGTTCGGCACGGGGCTACGCCGCCAGCGACGTCGAACTGCTGGCCGAGGACCCCGTCCGCCACGCATTGCGTGACGGCTCCGAAACCTGGCAGGGCCATCCGGAAACGGCGGTGTGGGAGCCCAACTCCAGCATTGGGGATCGGGACGAGAAGGAACGCTACGCCGAGGACGACCTGACGTCGCGGCTGGGGCGTCAGTAGTCCCCCAGCACGCCCAGTCGCCGCGCCCGCCGGGTCGCAAGCTGGAAGACCAGATAGCCGCCGGCCAAGTAGCCCGCCGCGACCCC
>PXQZ01000065.1 GCA_003021755.1 Halobacteriales archaeon QH_8_67_36
AGTCAATCTGGTCGAGATTACCGCTGAGGCTAGCGTTTTCGGACATGGACACTCAGAAAACGCTATGCCTCACTTTTCAATCCTTATCTGAACACCGCGCGTCATAGCATAGAAAAACTTTATGTGCAATACCGTACAACAGTAGCCGTACCAGGAAAAAAGAGAAGATAGCTAGTCACTATAATACTACACTGTCCCTAGAGATCGTTTTCACTCCGGAATCTCCGGATTCGCCCGCGCTGCCGTTCCATCATCCACCGGCAAACCGTCCGTCGTGCCGGGTCCCCACCCGTGCCCGTCACCCGTTCCACCTGAAACGAAGGGGTGGGGGGCTCCGAGCGGGTCGTGTCATCGCTCCGGTCGAACGTTCCTATTGGTCAGACGGTAGGTTCCGGCGCTACGCTCGGCCGCGGGAGGACCGTCTCTACTCCGACGCTATCTCTTCTGATGTCACTACTGTCTCGACTTCGTCGTGACCGGTCGTTTCCATTCTATCGCTCTCCGGCCAGCGCACCGGCAGCGGGCACCTCCATGGTATCATCGTCCCGGTACAAATATCTCACCCTCGTGCAGGCTAGACAGCCACCAGTTACGTACCGTTTTCCCCTCCGTTTCCCATGGAACCGTCTGTCTGCCGTCCTTGGCTGTGTCATGAATCCTCTATAACAATCGTGTCAAAAATGTTTTGTTTGTCTGACGTAGTCTTAAGTGAATTCCCGTATCTGTTGGTGGTAGAAGCCGCCATACCGGCACGCCCGGGCGGCGGGAGGATAGGATGGGACTGCTCACAGATCTCAAAGATTCGATTTCGAGGGCGGCATCGACGCTGTTCTCGGAGGAAGACCCCAAACGTATCGGCATCTACGGACCGCCCAACGCGGGCAAGACGACGCTCGCGAACCGCATCGCACGCGACTGGACCGGCGACGCCGTCGGCCCGGAGAGTCACGTGCCCCACGAGACCCGTCGGGCCCGCCGCAAAGAGAACGTCGAAATCGAGCGTGACGGCAAGAAGGTCACTATCGACATCGTCGACACGCCCGGCGTGACGACGAAAGTCGACTACACCGAGTTCCTCGAACACGACATGGAGAAAGACGACGCGGTGCGTCGCTCCCGCGAGGCCACCGAAGGGGTCGCCGAAGCGATGCACTGGCTCCGCGAGGACGTCGACGGCGTCATCTACGTGCTCGACTCCGCGACGGACCCGTTCACGCAGGTGAACACGATGCTCATCGGTATCATCGAGAGCCAGGACCTTCCGGTCCTGATTCTCGCGAACAAGATAGACCTCGAGGACTCGTCGGTTCAGCGCATCCGTAACGCCTACCCACAACACGAGACCATCCCGCTGTCGGCCCTGGAAGGGGACAACATGGACGAGGTCTACGACAAGATAGCGGAGTACTTCGGGTGATACGGATGGCAGAAGTGAAAGACCCAAGCGACGGCGTCCAGATCGACCTCATCAGCGGTGAGCGAATGGACGGGCTGGCGTCCATGGAGAAGATTCGACTCATCCTCGACGGCGTGCGCGACGGGAACATCGTCATCCTCGAAGAGGGGCTCTCCCCCGACGAGGAGTCCCGGCTCATCGAAGTGACGATGACCGAGATCAGCCCCGACGAGTTCAACGGCATCGAAATCGAGACCTACCCCAAATCGGAGGCCGCCGACGCGAGTCTGCTGGACCGTATCATGGGCAAGGAGTCGACGAAGAAACTCACCGTCATCGGCCCGGCCAACCAGATAGAGACCCTCCACAAGGACAAGAACCTCATCAGCGCGCTCGTCTCTCGGAAATAATGCCACACCAGTGTACGAACTGCGGCCGCGGGTTCGAGGACGGCTCCCAGGAGATGCTGTCGGGCTGTCCGAACTGCGGCGGCAACAAGTTCCAGTTCCAGCCCGAGGGGGCCGATAGCTCGCCCCCGACGGACGACCCGCCGGAGCCGCCCGAGCCGCCGGGCGCCAACGGCACCGTTGCGAAGACGGTCGGGAAGACGGCGGCGACGGTCCGTGACATCGTCGGCGGGAACGAGGAGCCGGCGGTCGGTGCGGAGGCGGCCGACGCCCGGACGGACGCCGGGCCGGCCGGGACCGAGAACTCCGCACAGGCGAGCGCCCGCGGGGAGGTCGTCTCCCCGGACGAACTGCCGGACCACACCGGCGATGGCGACCACCAGTTCGAGCCCGTCGGTGCCGACGCGCCGGCGACGACCGAATCGGGCTCCGAGGCGGAGCGCCGCGACCGGCCGGACCTCCAGGAACTGCGCGAGGAGCTGAACGACCAGTTCGAGTCCATCAAGGTTCTCGAACCCGGGCAGTACGAACTGAACCTGATGGAGCTGTACGACCGCGAGGAGTACATCGTCGCACTGCAGGAGGACGGCCGCTACTCCATCCAGGTGCCCGAGACGATTCGGGAGTAACCTACTGGGGTTCCGGCCGTCTCCCGACTGGTCCGACCGGAAACGGGAGACGATTCGCCCTCGCGATCTAAGCGATCTCGTCGTACTGCTTTGCTAACTTCTCGGCGGCCTCGGCCATCAGTTCCTGTTCGTAGTCGTCCAGGTCCCACTCGATTACCTCCTCGACGCCGTTCGACCCGAGACGGACCGGGACGCCGAAGGCGGTGTCCTCGTGGCCGAACTCGCCCTGTAGCTTGACCGACGCCGGGAACACCGCGCCGGTGTCCCGGACGATGGCCTCGACCATGTGGGCGACGCCGCGGGCCGGCCCCCACTCCGTCGCGCCCTTGCGCTCGATGACGTCCATCGCGGACTCCTGGAGGTCGGCCAGGATCTCCTCGCGCTCATCGGCCGAGAACTCGGGGTCGCGACCGTCGACGCGAACCTTCGAGAAGACCGGCACCTGTGCGTCGCCGTGTTCGCCCAGGATCGTGGCCTCGACGTTCGTCGTCGGCGCGTCGAAGCGGTCGGCCAGCACGTAACGAAAGCGCGCCGAATCCAGTCGGCCGCCGAAGCCGATGACCCGTTCTCGCGGACGAGACCCCGCTTCGTAGAGGTGGCGGTTGAGCAGGTCGACGGGGTTGGAGGTGGTCAGGGAGACGTAGTCGTCGTTGTGCTCGTCCAGCGACGACTGGATGTCCTCCATGATGGGCGCGTTGTCGCCCGCGAGGTCGATGCGGGTCTGGCCGGGCTGGCGCGGGATACCGGCCGTGATGACGACCACGTCGGAGCCGGCCGTGTCGGCGTAGTCGCCCTGTCGGACCCGCGTGTTCGAGTCGTAGGCGATGCCGTGGTTGGCGTCCGCGGCCTGCCCGACGGTGTCTTCCTTCTTGTCGGGGATGTCGACGAAGACGAGTTCGTCGGCGATGTCACGGAGGGCGATGCTGTAGCCCGCAGCGGCACCGACAGTACCGGCCGCACCGACAATGCTTACCTTTGTCATACCGGATAGGAGTCCTCACCGCGGGGAGGTAAACGCTTCTTTTCGTTCCGTCCCACTCGCTGGCCCGACGGCCCCCAGTCGTGTCTCCGGCGGCGCCCGCAAGTCATAATCCGCTCGCACGTCTCCATCCCCGTATGAGCGACTTCGACAAGGAAGCCGAGCGCGAGAAGCTCCGCGAGAAGTACGGCAAAGAGGACGAAAAGCGCAAAGCGACCGAGCAGATGAGCGAACTGCTGTTGAAGGGCGCGACGATGACGAACGCCCACTGCACGGACTGTGGGGACCCCATCTTCCGGTACGACGGCCAGGAGTTCTGTCCGACCTGTCAGAAGCCGGTCGCTCGCGAGCAGGGCTCGGACCGACGGACGGGACACGACGGAGGCGGCCGACGACGCTCCCGCCACCGGCGCGGACGCGAACGCCGCCGACGCGACGGACACGGCGACCGACGCCGCCGACCACCCGCCGACCGCCGACCAGCAGATGGGTGACACGACCCGAGAGGTACCCTCCGCTGACCCCGGCCGGTCGCCCGGAGCCAAAGCGCCGGCAGCCGACAGTCCATCGACGCCGGCCACCAGTCAATCGGCGCCGTCGGCCCCCGAGCGGTCGGAGCCCGCTCAGGACTCGACGGAACGTGAGTCCACGGACGACTCGGTGACCGCGGAGCTGTCGGCGGCGGAGTCGCTGCTCGCGGAGACGGTCCACCGGTTCGCACGGCGGGCCGCCGACACCGACGACCCGCGAACGGCCCGCGAGCATCTGGAGACGGCCCGCGAGGCCGGCGAGGCGCTCGACGCCGTCCGCTTCTAGCCGTCACCCGGCCCGTCGCTCGTCGCCGCGGCGTGGTGCCCGAACAACGCCCGGACGAGCTTCCGGGACTGCGAACAGTAGTGACTCCCCAGCAACACTACCGGTAGGTAGTCGCCCTCGGCGAGGTCCGTGGCCCGTCCCGTCTCGCTCCCCCGACCCGCGGGAGCTCGGAATCGAGCCGCCGGCTCCGCCGTTCGCTCACGCCGTGATCCGTCTGCAACTGAAAAAGACGTACACTGAAGACCTCTCCTGCGGTCGAGAGAGGTTGGATGTTCAGGGTTCGTACGCGGCGCCGACGACAGAGCGGATGCGCCCGGCGGTCACGTCGCCGATGCCGTCGACCTCGCAGAGGTCGTCGTGGTCGGCGGTCATCACCGCCTCGACGCTGCCGAAGTGTTCGAGCAGACTGCGGGCGGTCACCGGTCCGACCTCCGCCACCGAGGCGACGACGTACTCCTGTTGCTCCGCGACGGTTTTGGACTGTTTCTCGCCGTGGACGCTGACCTCCCGGTCGCCGTCGTCCTGCTCGCGGGTGGCGACAGTTTCGAGGAGGTCGGCGGTTTCGCCCTCGTCGTCGGTCCGCAGGACGCTCGCCCCGAAGTCCACGGCCAGGGAAGCCAGCGCCCCGTTGATGGACTTCCTGTGGACGTTGCGCTCCCCGTAGAGGTCCCCGCCCTCGATGACGACGACCGGGCGGGCGTAGTTCCGGGTGGCGTCGCCGACCTGCTCGAACATCGAGCGGTCCCCGCCGGTCAGCGTATCCAGGAAGTCCGTGACGGTCTTGCGCTCGACGACGACGCGGTCCGAGAGGACGTAGTCGCCGACGGCCAGCGTCTCGAGTCTGGTCACGATGCCGTCGCGGGTCGAGAGGTCCCGGGCGATCGTCGAGTCCAGTTCGCGCTGGTCGGCAACGATCTCGACGGCTTCCTCGTCGCCGGCTTTCGCGACGGTGCCGTCGCTGTCCTCGCGCTCCCCGTCGGCAGCGTCGTCCACAGTCGAGACGTCCGCCCCGGCGAAGGCGTCGAGTCCGGCCTGGCCCTCGGCGCTGGCGTCACCGGCGCCGTTCGCGGCCGCGCCGTCGGAGCCGGGCGTTGTCCCGCTCGAACCGTCTGCCGAGCGACCCGCCCCGCTGCCCTCGTAATCGTCGAGCCCGGTCTGGTCCAGTTCGGCCGAGAGCTCGCCGGCCACGGTTTTCAGCTCGTCGAGCTCGTTTTGCATCCGCTTCTGGTCGTTGCGGGCCTTCCAGAAGTACGCCTCGTCGCGGGTGTCCTCGGCCAGCAGGACGACGACGCGGCCACTGGCCTGCCGGCCCGTTCGGCCCTTGCGCTGGATGGCCCGAATCGCCGTCGGCACGGGTTCATAGAACAGGACGAGGTCGACCTCGGGGACGTCCAGCCCCTCCTCGGCGACCGACGTCGACACCAGCACCTCGAACTCCCCGTTACGGAACCGTTCGAGGGTCTCCTGTTGCTCGGTCTGTGTCATCCCCTCGCTACCGTCGGTGTCGCTCTGCCCGACGAACTTCCGTGTCGTGAAGTGGTCCGAGAGGAAGTCGACGAGCGTCTCGGCCGTGTCCCGGGACTCGGTGAAGACGATGACGCGCTCGCCCTGTTCGATGCCCAGCGTCTCGGCCAGCAGCATCCGCGTCCGGCGGAACTTCGGGTGCAGATCGTTGTAGCTCTCCGCTTTCCGCATCGCCTCGCGAACCTTGGGTTCGCTGACCAGCCGCTGGTCCGCTTTGGAGGCTCCCGAGGAGCGAGCCGCCTCCTTCAGCCGCTCGAAGTACCGCCGCAGGGACTCGACGCTCTGGGTCTCGACGTAGGTGACGGCGGTCCGGAGCTTCCGAACCTCGGCGAGCAGGCTCATCCCCTGGTACCCCTCGCTCTGGTCGTTGTTCATCAGCTTCCGGAGTTCGGCCTGCATCCCCTGAATCTCCCGCTCGGAGAGGTCCGGCGAGGACTTTTTGGTTACGCCGAGCTCTTTCAACTGCGCGAGGCGATCCGCGACCACCTCGTTGATGGCGTCCCGTATCTCGACGACCACCTCCGGCAACTCGATGCGTTTCCAGTCGACCTCCGTGTCGTGGGTGTACTCGGCCACGTCGGCGTCGTCCTCGGTCATCACCGCCACCTCCGAGAGACCGAGGTTCTCACACACCTGCAGGATGGCCTCCTCGTCGTCGCCCGGCGAGGCGCTCATCGCCGTCACCAGCGGGTCGGCGGCGTCGGCGTGGTAGCGGTCGGCGATGTAGTTGTAGGCGTAGTCGCCGGTCGCGCGGTGGCACTCGTCGAAGGTGCAGTGCGTTACCCGGGCGAGGTCGATGCGGTTGCCCACGAGGTCGTTCTCGACGACCTGCGGGGTCGCGGCGACGATGCTGGCGTCCTCGAAGAGGGCGGCGCGGTCGTCCGGCCGGACCTCGCCGGTGAAGACGACGACCTCGTCGTCGGGAACCGCCAGCGCCTCGCGGTAGAACTCGGCGTGCTGTTGCACGAGGGGTTTGGTCGGCGCGAGCAGGAGCGATTTGCCGCCCACCTCGTGCAATCTCCGTGCGGTCACCAGCAGCGAGACAGTCGTCTTGCCAAGCCCCGTCGGGAGACAGACCAGCGCGTGGTCCCGGGCGGCGGTGTCGGCGAGTTCGACCTGGTACCGGCGGTTCTCCAGGAACCCCTCGGTGACGAGCGGCTGCTCGACGAACTCCCCGTCGGCGGTGGTCGCCATTGGCGTAGCGTTGGCCCCGACCGGGGTTAAGGGTTCAGGTAGCGCGGCGGAAGTGAAACGACGGACTGCGTCGGCTCAGAGCGCGGGCAGGGTGACGATACCAATCCACATCGCGACGGCGCCGAACACCGGAATCGAGAAGTTGTCGTCGACGACGTAGCCGGCGATAGTGGGTTTCACGCCGTCGGCGAAGGTGGCCGCGATGCCGCCAAGCACCGCCGCCGTCGTCGAGACGAAGGGGGCCGCCAGCAGCGTGCAGACGCCGAACATCACGAGCAATACCCAGAGCTGTTTGACGTTGCTGGCCTCGGTCGACCCGAGCAGCCCGCTGATGGGGTCCCCGATAGCGAGCATCAGCATCGCCGGAAGGGCGACCGTGATCGGGAGGCCGACGGTGACGGCCCAGGCCACCGCGGCCATCCCGACGATGTACAGCGCGTAGCCCGCCGGGTTCTCCTGTTCGTACTCCCGGGTGAGCCGGTCGTAGACGGCCCAGTCCAGCCCGACGGAGAGCCGCAGGAACTCCAGGACGACGACGACGACCAGCGCGACCGCGAGAAAAACCCGGACGAGCCGCCAGCTAACGAGGTCGCCACCGAGCAGATAGCCCAGCGGCACCGCTGCGCCCGTCACGTGGACGAGCCGACGGGCGACCTCGTCGGTCATCTTACAGGTCGTCGAACCCGATGTCGCCGTCGATGAGTCGGTCGACCGTCTCGGCCAGGCCGTCGATTGGCACCCGCTTCTGGGCGGTCGAATCGCGCTCCCTGAGCGTGACCGTGTCCGCCTGCAGGCCCTCGGGGTCGGAATCCCCTTCGGGCTCACCCAGTGACTCGTAGTCGACGGTGACGCAGTAGGGCGTCCCGATTTCGTCCTGACGGCGGTAGCGACGGCCGATGGCCCCCGAGTCGTCGTAGGTGACCGAGTGGCCGGCCCGCCGGAGCGCCTCGGCCAGTTCGCGGGCGTACTCGCCCAGTAGGCGTGGGCCAGCACGGTGTAAATGAGCCGGCCGACGCCGAAGGAGGGTTCGACGACGTGGGGCGTAACGTGTTCGCCGTTCTCGGTCACTTCCTCGACACTGAAGCCGGTCCGCTCGACGGGGACGGTCGCGTCCTCGCCGTCGAGTTCGACAGTCACTTCGTCACCGTCTCGCGGCTCGTCGCCGTCTTCTCGCGGACTCTGCCCGCTCGAACGGTCCGCGGAACTTCGTTCCGCGCTACTCGACTGTTCGGAGGCGCGTGCCTCCCTGAACGCATCGGGGTCGCGCTCGGCCAGCGATTCCAGCGCGTCCGCGACGGCCTGTGCGTCGCCGCCGAACTCCGGCCCGAGGTAGCTCATATCGGGGTCGACGGTCGGTCGCTCCACGGTGATTGGCTCGTCGTACTGCTTGAAGACGGTGTACTCCTGGCCCGAGTGTTCGGCGTGTTTCCGCAGGTCGTAGTCGCCGCGGTAGGCAAAGCCCGTCATCTCTATCCAGTCGCCGTCGATTTCGGCCTCGGCGTCCCAGCAGTCCGAGGCGTAGTGAGCCAGTTCGCCGGGGAGGTGCTGTCGGAAGCGAAAGCGGTCCATGTCGACGCCGATGCGTTCGTACCAGTCCCGGGCGACGCCCAGGTAGTAAGCGACCCAGTCGCTGGTGATGACGCCCTTGCCGACGGCCTCGCGGACCGTCAGTCGCTCGACGCCGCCGTCGTCGGCCTGCTGGCTCTTGCCCGAATAGAGCGGAAGGTCGACGTCCGCGACCGTCTCCAGCGGCGGTTCGTCCTCCTCGGGGTCGACGAAGTGTTCGAGTTCGGCCTGCGTAAACTCGCGCACACGCACGAGGGACTTCCGCGGGGAAATCTCGTTGCGATAGGCCTTCCCTATCTGTGCGACGCCGAACGGGAGCTGATTCCGGGCGTACTCGGAGAGCTGCGGGAACTCGACGAAGATGCCCTGGGCCGTCTCCGGGCGCAGGTAGCCCGGCGACGACGTGCCGGGGCCGATGTTCGTCTCGAACATCAGGTTGAAGTTGTCGACCGGCTCCCCGGCCAGCGAGGCCGAACAGGAGGGACACTCGATGTCGTGTTCGGCGATGATGTCCATGACGTCCTCGTTTGGCAGTGACTCGGCCTCCTCGATGTCCGTGTCGTCCTCGACGATGTGGTCGGCCCGGTGGGTGGCGCCACACTCGCTGCACTCGACTATCATGTCGTCGAAGCCATCGAGGTGTCCGGAGGCCTCGAAGACGGGTTCGGGCATCACGTCCGGCGCCGAGATCTCCTGGTGGCCGGCCCGGACGACGAAGCGGTCGCGCCAGGCGTCCTCGATGTTGTCTTTCAGCGCAGCGCCCTGCGGGCCGTAGGTCCAGAAGCCGGCGGCGCCGCCGTAGGCGTCCGCGGCGGGGAAGTAGAACCCGCGCCGTTTGGCCAGTTCCGTCAGCCGCTCGCCCTCGTTCATAGACCCTCCAAGAGGTCGACGTCCCGCACGACACCGACGAGTTCGTCGCCGGAGACGAGCGGAATCTGTTCGATGTCGTGTTCCATCATCAGCTGTGCGGCCTCCCTGGCGGTGCGTCGCTTGCTGACGGTGATGACGTCGTCGGTCATGAATTCCCGGACGGCTTCGACCGGAATCTCGACGTTTCGGGTGGGCATGTAGCGCCCGCTGACGGCCTTGATACCCTCCCAGGCCCAGTCGTCGTCCTGGTTGGCGATGGAGTCCCCGGTGTCGTCCTCGCCCTCCACGACGCGGGCGACCTCGATGATGTCGACCTCGGTGACCATCCCCGTCATCTCCCCCTCGTCGTCGAGGACGACGCCGTAGGGCACTTCAGCGTGGGACAGCTCCCGCTCGGCGACGGTCAGGGGCGTCTCGACGTAGAGGCAGTTGATGTCGCTGCGGGCGAGTCCGCCCACTTCCGTCTTACCGTCCACGTCGCCGTTGGCGATGGCGTGGACGACGTCGGTTATCGTGACGATACCTTCGAGGCGCCCGTCGACGACCGGGACGCGCCGCTCCCCGTCGGCGAGCATCAGTTCGGCCGCGGCCTGGATGGTGGCGTCGGCGGTGATGGTCGGTACCTCCTCGACCAGCAGTGCGAGCTGGTCCTCGTCGGGCTGGTCGATGAGGGCGTCCCGGGAGACGAGCCCGCGGAACTGTTCGCCCTCGTCGGTCTGCTTGATGACCGGGACTGACGAGAACGCCCGCTCCTGGAGATACTCCAGCACGTCGTCACGGATGCCCGGAACTTCGACCGTGACGACCTCCGAGCGCGGCGTCATAGCGTCTGCGACGTTCATACTGGCAAAAGGTCCGCCCCGCACCTACTAAGTAGTTAACATCGGTCGCGTCCCGCCGTCGAACCCGT
>PXQZ01000082.1 GCA_003021755.1 Halobacteriales archaeon QH_8_67_36
AGCGGCGACCGGGTGCTACGCTCGCTGGCCGAGCGTGTCGTGGCGGTGTCCGAGGAGGCCGACGACCTCCGGGCGTACGTCGAGCGCACCGCGCCCGCCGTCGCGCCGAACCTCTCGATGCTGGCCGGGCCCGTCCTCGCGGCCCGACTCATCTCGCTGGCCGGCGGCCTCGAATCACTGGCCAAGCAGCCCAGCGGCACCGTCCAGGTGTTGGGCGCCGAAGACGCCCTCTTCGCCCACCTCCAGGGGGGTGCGCCCTCCCCGAAGCACGGCATCATCTTCACCCACGAGTACGTCAGCGGCACCCGGCGCGAGGAGCGGGGCTCCGCGGCACGGGCCCTCGCCGGCAAGCTCTCCATCGCCGCCCGCATCGACCACTACAGCGGCGACCGCCGGCCGGCCCTCCAGCGGGAACTGGACGAGCGGATAGAGCGCATCCGCTCCCGCGGAGGTGACGGTAAGTGACGCCGTCGCTGCCCGGGGGCGTCGAGCGCCACGACTTCGACGGGACCACGAGCGTCGCCACGCGGGGCCACCCCGAGTACGGGGAAGCGACCGACGGGGAGTGGCGCCGGTGGGACCCCCACCGCTCGAAGCTCGGTGCGATGCTGGCCCTCGGGATGGACACCGGGCTGGAGACCGGCCAGGCGACGCTGTATCTGGGTGCCGCGGCCGGGACGACGGTGAGCCACGTCGCGGACTTCGGCGGCCCAACATACGCCGTCGAGTTCGCACCTCGCCCCGTCCGTGACCTGCTGGACGTAGCCGATCACCGACCGAACCTCTTTCCGCTGCTGAAGGACGCCCGCAAGCCGGAGACGTACGCCCACGTGGTCGAACCGGTCGACGCGGTGGTACAGGACGTCGCCAACCGCGGTCAGGCCCGCGTCGCGGCGCTGAACCGGCGGTTCCTCGACGGCGACGGCCGCCTGCTCGCCGCGGTCAAAGCCCGCAGCGAGGACGTGACCGCCGACCCCGAGGCCGTATTCGAGGCCGTGGTCGCCGAACTCGAAGGCCACTACGAGATCCTGGCGACCGAGCAACTGGACCCCTATCACGAGGACCACCTCGGTGTAGTCGCGCGGCCGTTGGAGTAGGAAACCCAGCAAACGGGGATTTCTAGCCAGACTTGTAGCCGATTGACCAACTACCACGGGTGGGACTGATACGGATTATTGTAGCGATTTACCGGTATGTGCCGACCCCGGGGTCGGCACAATCCGGAAATAATCTACAATAAACCGTATGAAAGGGGCGGCGGGCTCCGGGAAGGTGGACGACACAAGCACTACAGGAGCGACCGGAGGGAGCGACGAAGCGCGCAGCGAGTCCCCCGACCGGAGCCCGCCGGGGCTTTCTGGCTGTTCTTGCGTGCTTGTTGGTCGAGACGTTTGGATAGCTCTCATGTAACTCGGTTCTGGACACTGCTAGCCCGTGGACGGAAGGCTTTAGCGAGTCGATTACGACGTTTCGGTCAATGGACGAGACGGGGTCTCCCGAGAACTTCACCCGGATGGGCACGCTCGGTATCGAAGAGGAGTTCTACGTCGTCGATGCACGTGGCCGCCCCACGTCGGGGACGGACGAACTCGTCTACGAGGGCGAACCGCCCGAGCTGCTCCGGGAGCGGCTGGACCACGAGCTGTTCAAGTGCGTCATCGAGACGCAGACGCCGCTCATCGAGGGGCCCGACAGCGCTCGCGAGCAGTTGCTGGCGGTGCGCGAGGCGCTGGCGGAGTACGCCGCGAGCGAGGGTTTCGGCATCGCCGCGGCGGGGTTGCATCCGCTAGCGAAGTGGCGCGAACTCGACCACGCGGAGAAACCCCGCTATCGGGCACAGCTTGACCGGATTCAGTACCCACAGCACCGCAACACGACGGCGGGGCTGCACGTCCACGTCGGCGTGGACGACCCGGACAAGGCGGTGTGGGTGGCCAACGAACTGCGCTGGCACGTGCCCGTCATGCTGGCGCTGTCGGCGAACTCCCCGTACTGGAACGGGTTCGACACCGGACTGCAGTCCGCCCGGGCGAAGATCTTCGAGGCGCTGCCGAACACGGGTATCCCGACCCGCTTTGCGGACTACGCGGCCTTCGAGCGGTTCGAGCGCCGGATGGTCGAACACGGGAGCATCGACGACCGGGGTGAGCTGTGGTTCGACGTACGGCCACACTCTGGCCACGGCACCGTCGAGGTGCGGGCGCCGGACGGCCAGGCCGACCCGGACCGTGTGCTCGCCTTCGTCGAGTACGTTCACGCCCTCGTCGAGGACCTCGCGGCCCGCTACGAGGACGGCGAGTCGGGAACCGAACTGCGGCGTGAACTGCTCGACGAGAACAAGTGGCGCGCGATGCGCCACGGGCAGTCCGCCTCGCTGCTGTCCCGGTCGGGTGACGACACGCTGTCGCTCGCGGAGATAGTCGCGGCCGAGGCCGACCGGCTGGGCGTCGACGGGATTCGAACGCTGTTCGAGGCGGAGAGCGGCGCCGAACGGCAGCGTCGCCTGCGCACGGACGCGGGCGTGCAGGCGCTTGCAGAGTCCCTGGCAATCGAATACTGATACGGATTATTGTAGCGATTTACCGGTATGTGCCGACCCCGGGGTCAGCACAGTCCGGACATAATCTACAATAAACCGTATGAAACGAATCCGCCCGGCGCGGCTGTGAAAGCTCTGGCTGCCACTGCTCCCCCTCCCCTTGGTCTCTGCCTGCCCCTGTTCGCGTGTCGTCACGGACCCGACAGCGGTGCCGCCCCCAGCGGCATTGCGTCGAACGTCGGATAGCGGCCGTAGACGGCGCGTCACGTCACACCATGCGACACTCTTCGATACCATGTCGAACGATAAAATACCAGAGGGTCACTCTCACCGACGATAGCTGCCCCCGATTTCGGGCACTGTTTAAATATCACGCTCTCGAACCGACACGAATAGTATTGATTTTCCGTTTCGAATTAGGACAAACAAGCTTCCAAAGGAAGCAAACATGCTGCCGTACCGAGCCAAGGTTTTTATTTATCTATCGCTTTCGTCCCCACAGAGACAACACATGTCCGCAGACGACCCGAACGACGACGCCGACCCACTCGACGAGGCCGACGACGTACGGAATCGCTTTGAACAGGAGGCCGATCGCGCGGTCGAGCAGTTCGACGAGGGCATCGTGGACGTACTCGCGTGGGTGCTCGACACGGAGACACGCGCTCGCATCTACGTAAGCCTCCGACAGAACCCAGGGAGCACGAGCGACGAAATCGCCGACGCGACCGGGCTCTACCCCAGCACGGTCCGGGAGGCCCTGGCTGCGCTCCACGGGGAGGGCAAGGTGACGCGGGAGAAACGCGAGAGCGACGGCGCCGGCAACAACCCCTACGAGTACAGCGCTATCGCGCCCAGCGAACTCGTCAACGCCATCGTCGGAGACATCCAGTCCGAACTGAACGCGGTGTTCAATCTGGACGCCCACCTCGGCGACGTCGGACCGGACGGCGGCGCGGACGAACCGGTCACCATCTCGGTCGAAGACGCTGACGAGGAGTAACGGGCCCACGGCAACGCCGTGTGACGGGCTCTCGCGGGTTGCTTCAGACGACACCTCTAAATCAGGCCCCGCCTTTAGCGCGGACATGAACGTGGCGCTGGGTGGGACGTTCGACCCTGTTCACGACGGACACCGGGCGCTGTTCGAGCGCGCCTTCGAACTTGGCGACGTAACCGTTGGACTCACCAGCGACGACCTCGCCCCGAACACCCGGCACGACGAGCGCCACGTCCGCTCGTTCGACGAGCGCCACGCCGATCTCGTGGTCGAACTGCAACGACTGGCCGACGCCTACGACCGGGAGTGGGCCGTCCGCGAACTGTCCGAGCCGACCGGCATCGCCACCGAACCGCAGTTCGACGTGCTCGTCGTCTCGCCCGAGACGGAGACCGGCGGGAAACGCATCAACGAAATCCGCCGCGAGCGCGGGCTGGACCCGCTGGAACTGGAGGTCGTCCCCCACGTTCGGGCCGACGACGGCGACATCATCTCCTCGACCCGCATCGTCAACGGCGAGATAGACGAACACGGCAACGTCACGCCCGAGCGCGACGGGCGCGAACAGCCGAGCTGATTACCAGTCAGGCGCCTCCAGCCCCACCCGCTCGATGAGTTCCTTCCAGCGTTGCTGAATGCTCAGCCGCGAGACGCCGGCGGCGTCGGCGACGGCCGTCTGGGACCGTTCCTCGCCCGCGACCAGCGCGCCGACGTAGACGCTCGCGGCCATCGACGCTCTTTTCGACCGCTCCTCCTCGGGCAGCG
>PXQZ01000083.1 GCA_003021755.1 Halobacteriales archaeon QH_8_67_36
GCCGACGGCCCAGCAAAACATCACCGGGAGCGGCGTCGTCGTCGCCAGCGCCGACCGCGAGATATGGACCGTCGCCGTTCCGCGCTCACAGCTATCGCTCCAGGGAGGCGCGACAGTCGTCGTCGGCGGCGTAGGCTGGCGCGAGACGGTGCGAGTCGACCGCTCCAGCTGGTCGGTGGTGGGCAACGACAGCGTCTACAGCATGTCGATAGCCCGTGCGGACGGGCAATCCAGAACCGTCTACACCTCCTCGCCGTCGACGTTCGATGGACGGGTCGCCGGGCGCAACCTCACGCTCCGTCCGGTCGATGACGGGTTCGAAATCGCGGTCCGACGGAACGGCGACGTCGTCGACCGCGGCCCGGTCCCGGAGAACACGTCGAGTCGGGAAATCGGCGGCCTCACGTTCGAGCGCAACCGGTCGCGGCTGTACGCCGCCGGCAACGGCACCCGGGTCGTCGTCGCTCGCGCGGGCAACTGACACTGGCGGCTGCACCAAACTGAAGGTATTCGCCACCCCGAGGTGGTGAACGTCTTCACGGACGTACAGCCACCAGTATGACCCGCTCGCGGCGCGAGGGTCGTTTCAGCGGTAGTTTCAGCGCCACTCGATGCGGTACAGTTCGGCGTCGATGCTCCGGCTGGCGTCGTCGTGGAACTCGAACTGGTAGGGGACCTCGAACTCGGCGGCGAAGGCGTGTGTCACCTCGCCCCCGTTGTCGGCCGCGAAGGACTCGACGAACTCCCCGCTGCCCGCGTTGTGGAGCGAGTAGGAGACGCTCGCTATCTCGGCGGCCGTGGCGAGAAACGCCCGGTCGGCGTGTTCGTTGCCCGACTGCGCGCCGAAGGGCGGGTTCATCACGACGGTCGTCCCCGCGACCGACGGACGGAGGGGCACCCGCGTCGCGTCGGCCCGGACCCACGACACCGACGTCGTCGAGCCGACCTTCCGCTCGTTCGCCCGGGCCGTCGACAGCGGCCCGGGGTCGATGTCCACACCGACGACAGTCTCCGGGCCCCGCAGCGTCGCCGCGAGCGCGAGCATCCCGGTGCCACAACCCAGGTCGACCACCGTCCGGTCCTGGATGTCGCCCTCCAAGTCGGCCCTGTGGACCAGATGTGCCGCCAGGTCCGGCGGGGTCCGGTACTGTTCCGCCATCGAATGCAATACACTCGAATCATGCAAAACTCTTTTGAAATGCGCCGTGGTTATTAGGATGTGGGAACCCCGACGACGAACGCCGCTCCGTCGGCGTCGCTCTCCTCGACCCGTAACTCCCTATCATTGCGTCGACGAAGTAGCGCTCGAAGCCGGTGCCGGTGGGGTCGCTGCCCTTCCCGCCGCGCCCGAAGCGGCGTGCCCGCACCGACGGGTCGATAGCGGGATCGTCGTCCACGATTCTGACGGTGCCCGTCTCCTCATCAACTGTCGACGTGACTGCGACGGGAACGCCTGACTCGTCGGTCCGTCCGTGTCGCCGTGTTCCACCGCGTTCGTGAGGACGTTGCCGAAGACGTTGGGGAGCAGGCCGCCGGGTTGGCGTCGAGAACCCGTCCAGCCGCCGGGTCGTGGACCGCTCAGGTGACGCCTCGAAGACATCCGCATAGAGACGCTCGTCGCTGTCCGGAGGCATATGGGTGCATCACTGACGAGTCACGGGACAGTACCCCCGCAGTTCTCAGCGCCGAGAACGACTCCCGGCTCACTCCGTTCGCGGGAGTTCGATGACGAACGCCGCCCCGCCCTGGTCGCTCTCCTCGACCCAGATGGTCCCGCCGTAGCTTTCAACCATCGAGTCGACGAAGTAGAGCCCGAAGCCGGTCCCGGACGAGCCGCTGCCTTTCTCGCCCCGTTGGAAGATGCGGCGCCGCTGTTCGGGCGGCACACCGGGGCCGTCGTCGGCGATACGAACCCGCACGAAGACGTCTTCGACCGTCGCGGTCACGTCGACGGACACGTCCTCGCCGGCGTGTTCGACGGCGTTCAGGAACAGGTTCCCGAACACGTCCTCGAGCAGCTCGTCGGCCGCAACGTGGATGTCCTCGACGTGGTTGTCGACGGTACAGTCGTCGCTCACCCGCCGCGCCCGGTCGGCCGCCCCGTCGAGCACCTCGCCGAGGGCCCGGCGCTCTATCTCGGTCATCCCGTCCTCCGAGAGCGTCTTCAACACCGAGCGGACCTTCTCCGTGAGGTCGATGATGTCGTCGCTCCAGTTCACTATGGTCTCGGCGTACTCCCGGTCGTCGCCATCCAGCCTGTCGGCCAGCAGTTCCCCGCGGGCCTGGATGACGTTCATCCCGTTCAGCATATCGTGTTGGAGGATGCTGTTGAAGAACTCCATCTGATCTTTCCGCCGCTGGAGCGTTCGCTGCTGGCGGCTCCGAACGATAGCGTACCGGAGCGCGCGGAGGAGCCGGTCACCGTCGAGTTCGGATTTGGGTAGATAGTCCTGTGCACCCCGCTGAATGGCCGCCATCGACGTCTCGTGGTCCTGCATCCCCGTCAGGACGAGTATCGGGAGGTCGACGAACGTATCGGCCGCCCTGTCTAGCGTTTCCAGGCCGGTCGACTCGGGCAACCCGAGGTCGAGCAACAGCAGGTCGTACCGTTCGGTGTCGCACCGTTCCGCCTCGGCCAGCGACTCGACGTGTGTCAGTGCGATATCGTCGACGAACCCGTACGCGTCCGAACGGCTCAGGTGGTGTTCGACCAGTTTCGCGTCGCCGGGATTGTCCTCGGCCAGCAGCAGGTTCAGCGTTGTGGCAGTCCCGTTCATCGTCACTCCGGCGGCTGTTTGACGACGGTTAGCCAGAACTCCTCGATGCGGCGGACGATGTCGACGAAGCCCTCGAAGTTGATCGGCTTCGTCAGGTAGGCGTTCGCGTGACGGTCGTACGAGTCGATAATGTCCTGTTCGGCCTCGGAACTGGTCAGTATCACGACCGGGATTCGACCGAGGGAGGGCCATCGCCTCGACGCCGTCGTTGACGACGTGGAGCGTGTTCTGTATCTTCCCCTTCTCCAGGGCTTTCTGCGTCAGCTTCACGTCGCCGGGGTTGTCCTCGGCCAGCAGTATCTCGATGGGGGCTCCCTCGCCGGCCTCAGTCATCGGCAGGCACCTCCGTGGGAACCGGGAGGGTGAACTCGAACGTCGCGCCGTCCCCCGAATCGAGCGCCCGTATCTCCCCGTCGTGTCGGCGGACGATACGTCGACAGACGGCGAGGCCGATACCGGTGCCGTCTGTCTCGTGATCCCCACCCCGAGTGAATATCTCGAAGATGTCCTCGGCCGTCCCGTCGGAGATACCGGGGCCGTTGTCGCTGACGGTCACGGTCGCCGTCCCGTCCGTCACGGCGGCCTCGATTCGCACCTCGGGTTCGATGCCGCTCTCGCTCGCGTATTCGAGCGCGTTCTCCAGCAGGTTCTGGAAAAGCTGACCGAGCTGGTTCGGGTCGCCCCGAACTGCCGGGAGCGAGCCGACCGATACCGTCGCGTCCGTCTCGTCGATGCGCAACTGCAGCGCGTCGAGCGTCCGGTCGACCACGACGTCGGCCTCGACGACCTCGAACGCCTGGCCCTTCGTCTCGACCCGCGAGTACTCCAGCAGCGCGTCTATCATGTCCTGCATCCGGTGGGCCCCGTCGACCGCGAACTCCATGTACTCGGCCGCCTCGCCGTCGAGTTCCGCCCCGTACTCGCTCTCCAGGAGGTCGACGTAGCTCGACACCATCCGCAGGGGTTCCTGCAGGTCGTGCGAGGCGATGTAGGCGAACTCCTGAAGCGCCTCGTTCGAGCGTTCGAGTTTGTCCTTGTACGCCTCGAGTTCTGCCTCCCTGGTCGAGGACGCCAGCGCCGCCTCGGCGTTCCGGGCGAGGATGCCGATGAGGTCCAGTTCGGTGTCGCTCGGTCGGTTCTCGATCGTCGACCCCACGTGGAAGTGTCCGTACTCGCCCAGTGGCACCATTACGACCGTCTTGATAGGCGCCTCCCGCCCCATCTCACCGCTGGCCTCGGCGTAGTCCCCGATGACACGCGTCTCGCCTCCCTCCCAGACCGTCATCTCGAAACTGCCTGGTTCGATGGCCGGCAGCGCGTCGTCGACGGTATCGGCGTCCATCGCGTCCAGCACCTGGTCCGTCGCCGCGACCGGCGCCAACGACTCCGAGTCGTCGTCGGCAATCCAGAGGCCCGCCAGCGGGTAGGATATGAGCTCGCCGACGATGTCGACGACCGTCTCGCCGACCTCCGTCGGGCTATGTGCGTACATCAGCTTCTCCGCGGCCTCGTTGACGGCCGCGACGCGCTCTTTCTGGCGGTGCTCTTCGGTGATGTCGACGGCGATGCCGATGACGTGGCACTCGCCGTCGATATCGACGGGGCGATACCACGACCGGAACACCGTCCCGCCGATGGTCCGGACCGACTCGACGTTTTCCCCGTTCCGGGCGCGTTCGTAGTCGTCGATGACCTCCGGGAAGGCGCTGTACTCCTCGTGTATCGACCGGCCGATCAGCTCGCCCTCTTCGAGGCCGAACGACGCCAGCCCCCGTCCGCGTGAGTCGACGAACGTCCCCGTCTCGTCGACGGCGAACAGGACCATTGGGACGTTGTTCAGGATGGTGTCGATGTGTTGCTGTCGGCGCTGGAGCTCCTGTTCGCGCCGCCGGAGTTCCGAGATATCGTGGCCCTCGACGACGACGTAGATGACCTCACCGTCGTCGTAGACGGGTCGGATGTTGATGCTGAACACCGTCCGCTCGCCGGACTCACCGTCGTGCGTTATCTCGAAATCCGTCATCTCGCCGTCGAGCGCCCGCTCGATACCCGCCTCACACCGCGACCTGGCGGGTTCCTCGGCGAACCACGGTGTCTCCCAGACCGGCGTGCCGACGATGGCCTCGGGGTCGCTGTCCACGAAGGAGACGGCGGCGGCGTTCGCGTCGACGACACGCCCGTCCGTATCGGTGATACCGACCTGCGTGCGCTGGGAGTTGAACACCCCTTCGAGCAGCGCGTGGTCCCAGTCGTGTTGCTCGGCGTCGCGTCGCTGGCGGACCTGCGTCTCGACCCACCGACCGAGCGTCTCGACGAACGCCGTCTCCCACGGGCGGAACGGCCGGTCACGGGGCCGCTCGTCGACGAAACAGAGTGTCCCGTACAGCTCCCCGTCAACGGTTATCGTCGTTCCGACGTACGTTTCGAGGCCCCACGTCTCGCACGGGGTCGTATCCGAGAGCTGCGAACTCGCTTCGGTGACCGTGCACACCTCGCCTTCGTCGACAACCATCCGATAGAACCTCTCGCTGGGGGCCGAGACGGCGCCGGTTTCCAGCGTGGCCGACAGCCCCTCGCTGGCCACCAGTTCGTGCCGGTCGCCCTCGATTTCGGTCAGGTGACCGTTCGAGAGGCCCAAACGCTCGCGGCCGACATCGAGCAGGGTGCGCAGTTGCGCGTCGAACGGGCCGGTCGAACTCGCGAGCGTGTCGGACAGCGCCCGCATGGCCTCGGTGTGGCGGTGCTGCTCGGTCACGTCCCGTGCGAACGAGCGTATCGCGTCGCCCGACTCGGTCCGTCGGACCGCCACGTCAAGTATACGCTGTCTCCCCTCCCCTGTCTCGGTACGCCACCGCACGGTACGGTCCGCCCCGGCCAGGGTCGAGAGGTCGGTCTCGACACTGGCGCCCGCAACGAGGTCGTCGAGACGACTCCCGCTCAGGGCCGACGAATCACGGCCGTAAAGCCGCTCGGCGACCGGGTTCGCGTCGACCACCGTGCCGTCCTCGGGATCGTGGACGAGTATTCCCTCCCCGCTGGTCGTAAAGAGGTCACGAGCCGCAGGGAGCAGACCCTCATCGTCGGGTTGGTCTAGCATGAACCGATGGTTTCGCTACCGGGTCTTGAACGTTGGCCGCCAGTTCTTACCAATTGAAATAGGCGGCCCCCGAGCGTCCGGGCTACCAGGTGCCGTGGAACGTGTCGAACTCTAGGGACTCCAGCGGTTTCTCGCCGACGGCGATTTCGTACTCGCCGGGGGTCAACATTGGCTTCTTGAACTGCGGGCCGTCGTCGGTCGTGATGCGCGGACAGCCGGTGTTGACGTAGGCGTCCATCCCGAAGTTCGTCAGCCTGTCGGGTGTGACCTCGTCCATCGTGATGAGGTAGGCGTCGTCGTTGGTCTCGACGATTTCCCGGGCTTGGTCCCAGCGGCCCTGGCCGATTTTCGTACAGAAGATGACGCCCCAGCTCTCGGCGTCCATCGCGCGGTGGACCGCGCCGTAGCGCTGCTTCATGAACTGCTCCGTGTCGGCGACGGTGACGGCGTTGTTGACGGGGTCGGCGATGATGACCTTCTTGTCGGGGTGTTCCATCGCCAGCCCGAGCGGGTGGAACTTCCCGCCGCCGACGTAGAGAATCCGGTCAGCGTCGACGTCGGCGCTGGCGTAGTTACAGCCGAGCACCTGCCCCTCGTTGGTGAGCCGTTCGTCGCCCCGTTGCGTGTGGACGGTGTAGCCCCGCCGTTCGAGCCACTCGCGCATCTCGCCGAACTTGTTCATGTGCTGGGCCGTCGTCACGAGGCCGATGTCCGCATCTTCGCCGGGGTCGGAAAGCTCCTCTTCGAAGGCCCGCTCCATGATGGGAGTGACGTCGACGTTCGAGAACAGCGGCACGTAGATGATCTTGTCGGACTCCTTCATCGGCGAGTGGCCGAAGTGAACGAACACGTCGGTGCGGCGCATCATGTAGGTGTCGAGGTCGCAGGCGCCGTAGCAGGGCTGGCCGGACATCATCACCTGCACGTCGTCGGGGAGTTCATCTCGGAGGTCGTCGGTGACGGCGGGGCCGCGCCGTTTTAGTCCCTCCGGGAACTGCAGACCGACGGTCTCGGCGTCGCGCTCCTCGACCGCGTCGACGATCCGGTCCAGCTCGTAGTCCCACTCCCGGTCGTGTTTCAGCGAGAGGCCCGTATTGCGCAGGTCCCCCTCGGTTCGCTCTTGGCTCATTGGACTCTCATACCCGTTCGAGTGGGATAACCTCGGCGTTTCCGCGTAGCCACTCGCGCGGTCGGTTTACCGGTTCCGCTGCGTGCCCCCTTCGGCAAACCTATACTGCACGAGCCCCAACACAGTGGTAATGAGCATCGAAACCGAGTCCGCCGCCGACGGAGAGGCCGACCACGTCGACCAGCTCGCGACCGAACTCGGCGAGGGCATCGCCCAGCTGCCGGTCTACGAGGAGTACTTGCAGGCGAAGGCGAAAGTCGAGAACGACGCCGACGCCCAGCGTGCCATCGAGGAGTTCGAACAGCTCCGCGAGGAGTTCCAGATGGCCCGCCAGACCGGCCAGGCCACCCAGGAAGACCTCCGGAAGGTCCAGGAAGCACAGGAGGAACTCCACGACATCGCCTCGATGAGCGAGTATCTGGAAGTGCAAAACGAACTGGAGCTTCGTCTCCAGGAAATAAACGAACTCGTCTCCGACCAGCTGAAGGTCGACTTCGGACAGAAGGCCGGCGGCTGCTGCGAGGACTGACGCCGTCGTCAGTTCACCTCGCGACACGCGTTCTGCAACCCTGGTTCGGGGTCTGTCTCCCGATTTCTGACCGACACGGAGAGTCGTGCCCGTTTAATGCGTTCGCCCGGGTATATCGCCGGAGACGTCGTTTGAACCGTTCGCTCCGCGGGAAGAAATATACGCATCGGCCCTGAAAGATCGAGAGATGGTGGGTGAGAACCCAATACGGGACGTCACGGTGTTCGTGAGCCTCTATCTCGTCCTGTCGTTACCGCCGTTTCTCTCCCTCAACCGTAACCTGTCGTCGGTCGTTACCGACATCGCACTGCTCGCGGCCGTTGGTACGCTGGCGCTGGTCCTCATTACGGTCCTGTTTTTCGTCAGCGAGGGCGTCGAGCGGTACACGAACTTCTTTTTCGCCGTGACCGACATTTACTCCATCGTCGTCGACCTGTCGTTCGTCCTCGCGGCGACCTCGTGGTGGCTCGTCCCGGAGGTCGCGGTGTCGACGGGCCTGACGACGGAACTCCGGGTCGTCCTCGTGGCGATCATCGTCTGTCAGGTTCCGATGGTGCTGTTCCTCTCACTGATGACCGTCATCGGCCAGGCACAGGAGCCCTAATCCATGGGCGGTCGTAAGGCCTTAGCCACCGCCCCGCACAGAGTTTGCTATGACAGTCGACTCCGACTGGGGCGAGTGGCTCCTGCGTGCGGTCGAGAGGGCCGACCCCGACGGGCTGGCAATCTGGTATCTGGGCTGTAACGGCTTCATCGTCAAGTCCAGCGGCGGCGCAACCGTGTTCATTGACCCGTATCTGGGTATCGGCGACCCACCACGGACCGTTCGGATGGTCCCCGTGCCGTTCGAGCCCTCGGACGTACGGGAGGCCGACGCGGTGCTGGGCAGCCACGAACACACCGACCACGTCCACGGTCCCTCGCAGGCGCCCATCCTCGCGTCGACGGGCGCCACCTACTACACGACCGACAGCGGCCACGAGGTCGTCCGGTCGGAGAACTGGACCGGGAACTGGTCGGTCACCGACGACCAGCTGGCGGAAGTCGAGGCGGGCGACACCCTCGGGTTCGGGGACCTGACCGTCCACGTCGAACCGGCCAACGACCCCGACGCCGACCACCCCGTCTCCTTCGTTTTCGAACACGAGTCGGGCACCTTCTTCCACGGCGGCGACGCGCGACCGGGCGCGTTCGAGCCGGTCGGCGAGACGTACGACATCGACCTCGGCGTGCTGGCGTTCGGCGCGGTCGGGATGATTCCGGACTCCGAGACGAGAGAGCCAGCGCGGACGAAGTGGTACAACGACGAGAACATGATAATCGAGGCGGCCAACGAGCTACGACTGGATACCCTGCTGCCGAGCCACTGGGACATGTGGAAGGGAATGACTACGGAGCCGACGGTACTGCACAACCACGCCGCGAGCTTCGACTATCCGGAGACGCTACGGATCGTCGAAATCGGCGACCGTGTCGACCTCTGACGGGGCGGCGAGACGAGTCCTGCCTCACAATCCCTGCCGGAGTACCTTTATTGTTCGAGGGGTATGGAGTACCATACATGAGTGATTCGCAAGCGTATGAGGCGATTACCGTCGCCTCGGATGGGGTCAGCGTTACCAAGCGATTCGAGGCCGACGAGTTCCCCGTCCCGGCTATCGCGTTCAACGTCGTGTCGAAACGCCCCGAGGCGGTCGATCTTCGGCTAGTCGACACTGTCCCGGAAGACGTGGCCGTCGAGGACCTCGGGTTCCACCCCGAGTACGGCTCCGAGTTCTGGGACATCAACGACGACGAGATAACCTTCGAGAAGGAGATCGCGGCCGACAACGAGTACACGACGGTGTATGGCATCCGGGCGACGGGGACCGACGACGTCGAGAAGTTCCTCACGGAGCCGACGATAGCGAGCGTCAACCCGCCACTGGACGGGAACGAGGCGGACCTCGTCGGCGGCGATAACGACGCCGTCAAGGACGTCATCGCGGGCGAGACGGACAGCGTCCCGGGGCTCGAAGACGACGAGGACGAGGACATCGAGACGCTGAACCTGAAAGACCCCAACAGCGAGGGCGCTCCGCCGGCCGAGACCGAGGCCGACGCCACGGACGCGGGCGACGGGGCGACCGCCGACGGCGAGGCCCCCGCGGCGACGGGCAACGTCATCGCGGCGATGGCCAACGAGATACGCCAGAACAACGTCTCGGCAGCGGACGTAAAGCTCCTCAAACGGGCGCTCGACGCGGTCTCGCAGGACAGCAACCCGGAGGGTGGCGTCAACACGGCTCGTATCAACCGCATCCAGAACGACATCGCGGACCTGCGCGCGTACACGGACGCGCTTGAGGAGTTCCTCGCCGAGAACGGTACCGGCGACGAGGTCATCGAGGAGTTCGACGAACGCCTCACCGGTTTCGAGGCCGAACTCGACAGCTTCGAGGACGAGATCGGCAGCGCCAAGTCCGCCGCGGAGGCCGCGACGGAGGGGGTCGACACGCTGGGCGGCGACGTCGACTCGCTCGCGGACGGACTCGACGGCGTCGAGGACGCCGTCGACGGCATCGAGGGCGAACTCGGCGACCTCGAAGCCGAAATCGAGGACGTACGAGAGGAAATCGGCGACGGGGAGCTGGACGACCGGCTCTCCGACGTGGAAAACGAGATAGTCGAACTCAAGGAGTGGCGCGAGCAGCTCTCCTCGGTCATCGGCGGCGAATGACACTGCCGGCCGGACTCGCGTGAACGGCCTCGCGCCTGCCGTCTCCACGACGATACGGCCGACAGTGTAACCGAACCCGTTTTATCCGCGCCGACGGTTGTCTGGGGTAATGACGACGACCAGAGTGGCCGTCCCTCGAAAGGGACGGCCCCTCGAAGCCGTGCTGGAGCGGCTCGCGTCCCGAACCGGGACGACCGAACTGGCCGACGAGATAATCTCGACGCTTCGCTACGAAAAGGACCTGACCAAGGGGAACCAGACTGCCGACGACGACATCTATCACCGCCTCGCCGACTACTCCGACCTCGGGGACCCGACCCGCCCCGAGTTCACGCTGCTGCGGGACGACCGCGACGGGATGCCCCGCCGGATCGTCTTCGACAGCGTCACGGTCCCGACCGACCGCGGCGACGTCCAGCTGATCGGTCGCGAGGAGCCGTTCCGGGCGCTGCGGACCCACGAGTTCGCGCTCGGCTTCGACAGCGCCGACCTCGTCCTAGAGGAGGTCGTCGAACTGCAGGACGACCCCCTTCGGACCATCGCGGAAATAAACGACCGCATCGACCCGCTGGACACCGACGTCCGGGTGGCGACCGGTCTCGGCGACACCGTCTATCACACGCTGCTCAGGGCGCCGGCCGTCGTCGACAGCCAGACGGGCCCGCTGGACCGCGAGTTCGTTCGGAACTACGCCGGTCCGCTGTGTATCTCCCCGCGGTACGAACGGCTCATCGAGGCCATCCTCGGGACTGCCGCCCTGAACGATATCACGTTCACCTACCCCGAGAACGGGGAGGAAGAGGAGGCCGCCATCGCCGAGACGGGCCTCGGCGTCTATCTCACCGTTACCGGCTCGACCGCCAGGGACCACGACCTCGAACTGGGCGAACGGCTGTTCCCGAGCGAGACAGTCCTGCTGGAGAACCACTCCGAACGCACTCCGGCGACGGAGCGCGTCGCGGCGCTGTTCGCCGAACCCGAGACAACGGCGCTCCAATCGCTCCAGACGCCGCAGTAACCCCGGCCTGTCGGGTGGTAACGGCACCGATGGTAGCTCTGATTCCTGAGTTTATATCAGATAGGTATCACGACTGGCGCTGTCACCCGGACTGTGCTGTGCAGTCGAGGACTCCGTTTTCACGTCCTACACCACCGGTAACTCCCGCTGTCTGTCGGGTAATGACGGTGTAACAAATGTGTATCCGGCGCTCGGTTCGTTCGTAGCGTCGTCAGACCAGCCGAGGAACCGCGCCACCAGCAACCACAGCGACGTATGCGATGGATCAAAACAACACCGAACTCACACGCGATCGCATCTTCGAGATACTCAGTAGTCCCCGGAGACGGTACGTGCTCTACTTCCTGCGGACGGAGCCGAACCCGATTCAGCTGACCGAACTGGCCGAGCACGTCGCTGCCTGGGAAAACGACACCACCATCGAGGAGCTATCGACCCAGCAGCGGAAACGCGTCTACGTCTCGCTGTATCAGACCCATCTCCCGAAACTCGCTGAGGTGGGGCTCGTCGACTACGACGAGGAGTCCGGTGACGTCTCGATCGCCGCGAAGGCCAGCGAGATAGACCCGTTGCTGTGCGAACAACGGTCACAGCCGGCGTGGTACATTTATTACTTCGGACTGGCCCTGCTGAGTACGCTCCTGGTGGTGGCGTCGGTGGCCGGCCTCGCGATACCGCAGGTGGCTCTCGCCGTCAGCATCGTCGGTGCGTTCGTCGTCCTAACGGTCGTCCACGTGGTGTACGAATGGCGCCAGCAGTCTCCTCCGGAGGAGTTCCGCGAGTGATCAGTTGTCGTCCTCGGGTAGCAGCTGCTCGGGCGTTCGCAGATACGTCGGCGTGTTCGCAAACTCCGTCATCCGCTCGAGCTCGCTTTCGGTGATGTGTTCTGGCATCGTGGCAATGCTCTTCGTGGGGGCAGTTAGTAATTGAGTTCATAGCTACGGGAATGTAGTTTATACCACCCGCTGGGAGAGACCGCGGCCACCGCCCGTCTCACGCCCGAGTGACCGGGTTTCGACCGATATACGGAGGATAACGGCCCGAGAGCGACCCCACGACCCCGAGCCGTCATCAGCTCGTAATCGTCCTCACGGCGGGGACGTGCGGATTCCGACACCCACCGCGGAGCCGTCGGGATCGGTCAGAACTACCGGAAGTGTTATATCTGGGCGCATTTGTGTTGTTTTTAGCAGAATGAGTGGTCCGGACCCTTGGCGCGCGCACGGTAGTGGGCGCGGTTTCAACGGGGCCGAGCGAGTGACCGACGACGGTCCGACGTACGACCCGAAAACGGACACGTACGTCGGTCGATTCGAAACTGAGCCGGCGAGTCTCGCCGTCATAGAGGCGCTTGCGACTGTCCGACACTGCGAACCGACGGAGCTCGAACCGCTGTACAGCTCCGTCGACCCCGATGCACTGGACCGCCTCGTCGCCTCCGGGTCGGAGAAGCTTCGAATCAGGGTGCATATCGACGGGTTCGACGTCGTCGTCACCGGGTCCCGCCGCATCGAGATTACGCCACCCGAGTGACCGGCCGCCCTCCTGAGCCATCGGTGTTCTCGTCTCACTTGCCGGTGACGGGCGTCGCGACGGGTTACTCACTTGTTTACCATTACCACGCCCGGCCTCTATGCCGGCGTGCAACGGACACTCAGCGACGACGCGGTGTACGTCGCCGATTCGAAGCTCCGGTGTGATCACCTGCTGTGGGGGGTCGTCCTCGCGGCAGCCGCCGGGGACGTGCTGTTGACACTCGCGGGACTGTCGCTGTGTTTCACCGAGGCCAACCCCGTCGCGCGGGCGTTTCTCGACGTCGCCGGGGGCGTCGGGCTCGTCGGGCTGAAACTGGCCGCACTCGCCGTGTTGTTCGGCGTCTACCGGACGGTTCGGCCCCTGTTCCGCCGCGCGGCACTGGTCGCCTTCTCTACGCCACAGCTGGTCGCCGTCTCGCATAACTGGCTGCTCATCGCCCAGCACGCCGACAGCTGTCTCTGAGGCGGGTCGATAGCGGGTCCGGACGGGAGTGCTCCGGGTCGACGCGTTCCATCCATCCGTATCGTCCGACTGGTCAGGCTGACTCGTCGACGACTGGCGTGGTTGTCGAGGACAGCAGTGCGCCGAGAGCCGGGTCGGTGGCTTCGTCTGTCCTTATCCGTACAGTCCGAAGGCTCGACAGCCGTAATAAACGAGTCGGTCGTTTTCGGCGGACAGAAACGTCTTGCCCGCTCGTACGGTGAATTGGGGGAGAGCGTCAACGCAGACCGGACGACGACGGCCGCCGTCGTGTATGGCCTAAGTGGGGGTGGGGTGGGTGAGTTGGCAAGGGATGGACCGGTGGCCAATACGTGCGGACGTTCGCTCTCCCCACGATACGAACCACAGACCCCTATCTCATTGTTACTCCGTGGTTAGCTCCGGTAAGCCGATACACACCGGCGGCCCGTCGCGCGCGGCGGCGGTCGCTGGAGCTGACACCGTCGGAAAAGACCGTATAACGGCTCGGATATCTGCGATCCGGCGACCGTGATGACCGAACGCGGACAGCACGACCGCACGCCATGTGACCGACGACATCGACTCGCTGGCCGACACGCTGGCGCTATCCAGGGCCGAGCGTCCGGATTCGGTGGCCTCGCTCGGCCGCCGTCCGAACCGCTTCCCAGTGTAACAGGTCGTTGACGTCGCGGTCGGTCCGCCGTTTGGCCGTTCCCTGCCTGTCGTACACCCGCTCGCCGTCATCCAGTATCAGCGACCCGGCGACGAACGCGCCGTCGACCGTATGGTTCGGTCGGCCAATTCGTCGTCAGCGTGGGCTGGTGCTCTTTGCATTGGGGTACACCGTTGTCGCGGCACTGTTCCCGAGTCCCCGACAGTGCCGCCGGCTGAGCCGAGACAGCCCGGACGCTGGTGACGGCCCCGCCAATCAGTCGGATATCGACCGCAGAAACGCATGCGACGTTGCTCGTGTCGACGGATACTGGTCAGCCGATCCGCGGTTACGGACCATCGGCGCTCAGCGGAACAGTCCGCCCATCGTCGGCGTCCGTCGCCGTCGCGCGAATTGCCTTCATAATGTGGAGCGTCCACGTTCCCTCGGTAACCGGCACAGTCGACGACCCGCCGCGCCGTATGGCTGTGACCTCCTCGCCGAACTGGTAGCTGTGGGAGTCCAGATTGCGGACGGCGTCCCAGTCGTCGTCGATGGTGCGGCGGGCGACGGCGATGAGGTTCTCGGCCGTGCCGCGGACGCGGCCCAGCACGTGGTCGACGGTGGCCATCGCGCGGGCCTTTGGCGATGCCTGGTAGTCGCGGTCCAGCACCGTCACCGACTGTGAGACGACGTCTATCTCGATGCTCCCGCGGTCACCGTGGACCTGTATCACCTTGTGGGGGACGTCGCTGGCGAGGACGGTCCCGCTACACAGCACCCCGTCGTCGGTGACGTACTGGAACTGGACGCTGTCGTACTCGAACTCCCGTGCGTACTCGCCGACGAGCGACGAACTCGCCTGAATCGCCTCGGGGCTCGACGGGTAGCCGCCGAGGTTCAACACCATGTATATCGGATGGGGCAACCCCTCCTCGAACTCGCCGCCGGGGAGCTCGTCGGCCCACGCCCCGCGGCGCATGTCGTCGGGGTAGGTCTCGCCGGCGTACAGCACGTCGACGGAGCGAAGCTCCCCGATGGCGCCGTCCTCGACGAGGCCGCGGGCTCTCCGCATGGCCGGCGAGAAGTTGCGGTCATGGACCACCGAGACGGTGGCGTCGTACTCCTCGACGAGTCGCTCCAGTTCCTCGGCCTCCTCAATGGTCTCAGCGACCGGCTTCTCTATCAGCACCGGGATGCCGTCTTCGATGGCCATCCGGGCCAGTTCGAGACGCGTCCCGACCGGTGTACAAAGATGTATCCAGTCCAGCGACTCGCGTGCCAGCATCCCCTCGAAATCGGCGTAGGCGTTGATGTCGTACTCGGTAGCCTTCTCGCGTGCTCGTGACTCGTCGAGATCACAGATTGCGACGAGATTCGTGTCCGGGCACTGCCGGAGCCCCGAGAGGTGACGATCGGACACCACGCCGCCGACGACCGCGGTTTCCAGTGTCATCGTTCCATCTCCTCGCGTGTGAATATATTGTTATATCCGGGATGTACAGGGGTAGCTGACTGCTACCGAGCGATCGCCCGTTTCCGTGACGGCTTGTAGCTGGGAATATGATACGTTGTGTCGGACTCGGGGTAACTGGCGCGAAAGACAGATACAACAACACCTGGACAGATCCACGAATCGACCGACTATGGCCGCCAACCGTTCTCACGAAGTATAGGCGTGACGTACGAAGTGCCACCGTCGCAGTCGTCGTCCCGGCGTGCAACGAGTCCGGCTTGGTCGGGGGCGTCATCGAGACGATGCCGTCCTACGTCGACAGTGCGTACGCAGTCAAGGGCAGCTCGATAACTGGACCGAGATACGGGCGACGACACGGCGTGTCAACGCCGAGACGGAGCCAGACGCCGAGTTCGCCCGCCGAGTCGTCCCACTCCGCCACGAAAAGAACCGGGGCGTCGCCGGCGCCATCAAGACCGGGTACCTCGCCGCTCGTGACAGCCGTCAATGTGGCGGCGGTGATGAATGGAGACGCATAGATGCGGCTCGGACTGTTAGCGGGCGTCATCGCCTCGTCGTCAGGACGTGGCCCTACTCGTGTAACGTCCCGTCGAGACGTACCCCGTAGCCCTCGTCCGATGCCGTGGTTGCTGGCCACGACGACCGTGTCGGGGTCGGCCGCTGTCAGCACCGTTTCGACGATCTCCCGGTCCTCGGGGCGCTGGTGAAACACCGTGTCGGTCTACTGGAACTCCAAAAAGCCGAAATCGGAATCAAAAGTTATCAATGAGAGAGGTAAAGGTGTCGCCGCGAGTGCGGATGTATGCCGCTATCGCCGGTAACTCCACTTTCTGGCGTGTTCATTGGGCCGTAAACGCTGTACACGCCGATCGCTTTTCGAACGTATCAAGGATCCCCTCGGGATGACTCGGTTGGTCCGCCGGCGAGGCGTAACCCGGGATTACTGCCCCCAATTGCCCATGCGGGTGGCGTGACAGTGATGTTCACGACGACGCTGCTGTGACCTCGCCGGTCAAGCAGTTCCTAT
>PXQZ01000084.1 GCA_003021755.1 Halobacteriales archaeon QH_8_67_36
GCGGCAAAAACTCGGGCAAAGATCGCTGCGTGTCCGTTCACGGACGCGAAGCGCCCGTTCACACGGTTCGAGGGACCCTCGGTCCCTCGCCTTTCGCGTGGCTTCGCCGCTCCAGTCCGCGCGCTGCGGTCGAACCGGTTCACTTCGCTCCCCGAATGCTCGTGGCTGCCTGCCTTTCCCCGGTTCGCGCGACGGAGCGCACTCACGGCCAAACCGTCGGCTCCGCGAATCGGGTTTGCTCCCGCTGTCACCGCCGGTCCTGTTACCCGTCACCGATCGACCCACAATTTCGCCGCGACTCCGGACCACCAGCCGCCTTCGCCGCGCGGTTGAAATTTAAGAGGGTTCCAGCACAGTGTCCCCTGTATGAGCGACGACGACCACGGATTCGAGACGGACGCGCTCCACGTCGGACAGGAAGAGCCGGACAGCGAGGCCCGCGCCCGCGCACCGCCGATCTACCAGACCACCTCCTACGTCTTCGAGGACGCCGAGGACGCCGCCGCCCAGTTCGCCCTGGAGAAGCCGGGCCACATCTACTCGCGGCTGATGAACCCCACCGTCGGTCAGTTGCAGGAACGGCTGGCCGCGTTGGAGGGCGGGGTGGGCGCCGTCGCCACCACGTCGGGGATGGCGTCGCTCAATCTGGCGACGTTTCTGCTCGCGGACGTGGGCGACAACGTCGTCACCGCCTCCTCGCTGTACGGGGGAACCTACACGTACTACTCCCACACCGCACCCAGAAACGGCGTCGAGACTCGTTTCGTCGACACGCTGGACTACGACGCCTACGCCGAGGCCATCGACGACGACACGGCCTACGTCCACTGCGAGACCATCGGCAACCCCGCGCTGGTGACGCCGGACCTCGAACGCCTGGCCGACATCGCTCACGACCACGGCTGCCCGTTCTTCGTGGACAACACCTTCGCGACGCCGTATCTGTGCAATCCCATCGAACACGGCGCGGACCTCGTCTGGAACTCCACGACGAAGTGGATCCACGGCCACGGCACCACCGTCGGCGGCGTCCTCGTCGACGGCGGCTCGTTCCCGTGGGACGAGTACGCCGAGAAATACCCCGAAATCGGCGGCGACAACCCCGCCTACCACGGCGTCAACTTCCGCGACCGCTTCGGCGACGCCGCCTTCACCTACGCCGCCATCGCCCGCGGCCTGCGTGACCTGGGCTGCCAGCAGTCCCCCTTCGACGCCTGGCAGACGATGCAGGGCCTCGAAACGCTGCCGGCCCGCATGGACCGCCACTGCGAGAACGCCATGGCCGTCGCGGAGTTCCTCGCCGACCACAGCGACGTGTCGTGGGTCACCTACCCCGGACTGGCGGACCACGAGACCCATGGGGCCGCGAGCGAGTATCTCGACGGCGGCTACGGTAGCATGATCACGTTCGGGCTCGAAGCGGGCTACGACGCCGCCCGCAGCACCGTCGAATCGACCGAAATCGCGAGCCTGCTCGCGAACGTCGGCGACGCGAAGACGCTCATCATCCACCCCGCGAGCACCACCCACCAGCAGCTCACCGACGAGGAGCAGGCCGCCGCCGGCGTCACCGACGACATGGTCCGCCTCTCCGTCGGGACGGAGGCCGTCGAGGACATCGTCGCCGACCTCGACCGGGCCATCGCGTAGTCGTCGTCCGCCGTTCTCCCGCTTTCGTGGCCGACATATGACCGATACCGGACGACCTGCCGGAAGCGACGCTTCTCGACACTGTCTTCTCAGATATATGGAAATTCTATGTCCGTACGTTCAGCATCGGCATCGAAAACGTTCGATACCAAAACAATAAGTCGGATAAGACCCAACAGCGTCACGTATCGGTCCCGCATCACCCATGTCTGTCCTCGACCGACTCACGAACGCGCTCGGCGGTCGTACCGAATCGTACGTCTGTCAATTCTGCCGGCTCACCTTCGAACGGGAGCGACGCAACTGTCCGGCCTGTGGCTGCGACGAGATCACGCCCGGCACCTGACCGCCGACGGTCAGCTTACGGAAGTGCGGTCGAACCGATCCACACAACCGGGACCAGAACGACCAGATACGCCGCCGCCGACAGCGCCCAGTCCCGGCCGACCGCCGACCGACGCCCGCCTGCCAGCCGGGGCCGTGGTAACACGACTCCGACAAAAAAGGCCACCATCAGGACGAACAGCACGGCCGTCGTCACGAGGTAGCTGACCGGACCGAGGCCGAGGACCCCCTCGACCAGAAACAGCAGCGTCACGAACAGCGGTCCGGTCCCGCCGCCGGCCACGTAGTGGACCGCCGAGGCCACGCCCGCCGGCGCGGTGTCCGGAGCCTGCCCGGTGAGCACTCCGGAGGCGACCCGTGGCGGCGTCTCGCCTTCGGGGAGTCGACCCATCACCAGGTCCATCCCCAGTGTCGCGATGACCCCCGCGACCAGTCCGAGTACGATCCGAAGTCCGGCGCTGAGCGATGCCGCCTGATCCAGCATCATGCCTGTTGCTCGGAACCGGGGGTACTTCGCGATTACCCTCCGCGTGTCTGCCCGATGGTAGCCGACCGCACCGCTCAGAACACGCCCCGCTCGTCCAGCAGTTCGTACAGTTCGTCCATCGTCGAGACGGTCACGTCACACGCGGGTTCGACGGCCGGTTTCGGTTCAAAACCGATGGCCAGTCCGGCGACCTCCAGCATCGGGAGGTCGTTGGCGCCGTCGCCGACGGCGACGGTGTCGTTGCGGTCCTCGCTGACGACGGCCGTCACCACCTCCAGCGCGTCGTCTTTCGTCCCCTCGATGAGCGGGCCCCGGACGTTGCCGGTGAGCACTTGCGGGCGCTGCCCGCCCGTGTCCTCCGAGGCGGTTCCCGCCTCGCTCTTCCCGTCGACGACGGGGAGGCGGTTGGCGACGATGGCGTCGACCTCGACCCCCTCCTTTTCGAGTGCAGCTTCCACCCCGCGGTCGAACCCGCCGGTGAGGACGGCGACGTGGACGCCGGCCTCGCGCAGCGCCGCGATGATCTCGGCCGCGCCGGGGCGCAACTGCACCTCGTCGAAGGCGGCCCGGGCCTGCTCGTCGGGCAGGTCCGCCAGCAGTTCACACCGCCGGCGCAGGCTCTCGGCGTACTCGATTTCGTCGTTCATCGCCCGCTCGGTAATATCGGCCATGTCTTTGGCGGTCCCGTTTTGCTTGCCCAGCAGCACGGTCATCTCCGAGTCGGAGAGGGTGCCGTCGAAGTCGAAGGCGACGAGCATTGCCCGGTGATTGTGTCCCGGCGGTTTCAAACTATCCGGTTTCCACCCACCTTTCTGATCGCCGGGTTCCCGCGAAGCGGAACCGCTCTCCGGTCACGAGCGCGTAGCGCCCGTTCGCACGGTCAGCGGGACCACAGGTCCCGCTCGGGTTGAAAACGTAGGCAAAACCGACGGGACATCGCCGCGCTCGGTCCCGAGAAACGGTGGCCCGTGACCGTCGTATGCTACGGCTTCGGCGGCGGCCCGTCGTAGGCGCACATATCCTGATAGAAGTTCAGAAGCGCGAACTTGAGTTTCTCGGGGCCGATGTCGACCATCTCCTTGCGTTCCTCCGGCGGGAACCGGCCCCGGACGGCGTAGTCGTGCATCTCCATCTCGGCGGCCTCGGTGTAGCGCTTGTCCAGCAGGATGCGCGCGCCGAAGTCCTCGGGCGAGCGGACCACTCGGCCGAGGGCCTGTCTGGTCTTGCGAACGGTGGGAATCTCGACGGCGTAGCGCCAGCCGGCGTCGTCGTTCGAGGACTCCCGAGGGTCGTCCCCGCTGTCCCCGAACGCGGTCCGGTAGGCGTCCTGCACCGCCTCCATCCGGTCGTCGAGATACGGATACGGAACACCGAGGACGACGACGGTGCGGGCGTCGTCGCCGTCGTAACTCACCCCCTCGCCCAGCGTCCCCCACAGCGAGGTGAAGAGGACGGCGTCGTCGTCGTCGGTGAAGGCCTCGCGCAGGTCCCGAGCCTGCGTGCCCGGTTCGTCCAGGTAGCGGGTGCCGCTGACGGCGACCATCCGGTGGTACCGCTCGGCCTCGCTGTAGGAGGGACAGAACACGAGCGTGTTCCCCGGCGTGAAGCGGATGACATCCTCCAGGGTGCGGGCGATGGTCCGCTGCGTCTCGGGATTGTCGCGTTCGCTCGAGAACAGCGCGGGGCCGGAGACGGCGTAGGTCCGGCGCCGGTCCTCCGGGAACTGGTCGCCGTAGGCCATCGTGACGGGGTCGTCCAGCCCCACCACGTCCTCGGTCACCCCGAACGGGCGGACGGTGGCGCTCATC
>PXQZ01000085.1 GCA_003021755.1 Halobacteriales archaeon QH_8_67_36
ACGGCCGAGGCGACGAGCGCCTGTTTCCGGTCGGTCGTCAGCCATCCGCTCGACCCCGTGTGATCTGTCCTTATAGTCTCGACGCACACATGAACAGCTACGGAGTCGACGATACTGGGTCGATGGGGCCGGACAGGTCGAACGCGGCCCGACAGCCGCCCTACTCCTGGATGTCGATAGCGGGTCGACCCGGTTCGGCCTTCGATGCGAGGCTGTCCTCGACCTCGTCTGCGGACTGCACGACGACGTCGGCGCCGAACTCCCGCTCGACGAGCCACCCGGCCCGCCGTAGCGCACCGAGTTCCCGCTCCGGCGGCAGGTGTTCGTCGATGTTGGCCCGCCCTGCCAGCGTCTTCGCGAAGTCGGCGGCGGCCTCTCCGTGGCGCTTGAGCCCCTCGTTTTGCATCACGGCGGGGACGACGTCGTCGGCCTCGCGGGCGATGGCGACCACGTCGTGTTTCCAGGCCGGTGCCACCGCGAGCGTGATGGTCTCGGGGTCCTCGATGCCGACGGTGTCGACGATGTCCCGGACGTCCTCGCGAGTGTTCTCGACGAGGCGGCGCTCGGTGGCGTAGTCGGCGGGCGCGCCGGCGGCGGGCCACTCGGCCTCGGCGATCAGTCCATCCCCGTCCAGACGCTCCCACAGTTCCTCGCCGACGTGGGGGGCGACCGGCGCCAGCAGTTTGACCGCCGTGACGAGCCCGCGCTCGAAGGTAGCCCGGTCGGGGTCGGTGGCCTCCCGGTAGCGCCGCAGCAGCGAGACCAGTTCGCGTGTGGCCTGCATGGCGTGGTTGAAGCGGAACCGCTCGTATTCTTCGGTGGCGCGGGCCGCCGTGGCGTCGATTTCGCGGCCGACGTAGTCGGCGATGTCTCCCTCCGACCCGAACTCGATTTCCCCCGCTGCGAACTCGTCGGCCAGCCGGTAGACGTTCTGGAGGAAGCGATGGGACGACTGGACGCCCTCGGGGCTCCAGGCGAACTCCTTCTCGGGCTGGGCGGCCTCCATGATGAACAGGCGGGCGGTGTCGGCACCGTACTCGTCGATGATGCGCTGGGGCGAGACGCCGTTGCCGCGGCTCTTGGACATCTTGTTGCCGTTCTCGCCCAGTACCATCCCCTGGTTGGTGAGGTTCATGAACGGCTCCCGAGCGCCCTCCAGCAGGTCGACGTCGTCGAGCACCTTCGTGAAGAAGCGGGCGTACAGCAGGTGCATTACGGCGTGTTCGATGCCGCCGACGTAGCGGTCGACGGGCATCCAGTCGCTGGCCCGCTCGGTGTCGAAGGGGGCCGAATCGAGGTCCGGCGAGACGTAACGCAGGAAGTACCACGACGAGTCGACGAAGGTGTCCATCGTGTCCGTCTCCCGGACGGCGTCGGCCCCGCAGTCGGGACAGTCGACGTGTTTCCACTCCTCGGCGGCGTCCAGCGGGTTCCCGGTGGTGTGGACGAACTCCGGCAGTTCCACGGGTAACTCCTCGTCGGGGACCTCGACGTAGCCACAGTCCTCGCAGTGAATCATCGGGATGGGGGTACCCCAGTAGCGCTGTCGGGAGATGCCCCAGTCCCGGAGGGTGTACTCGGTACGACGGTCGCCGTCGAGCGCCTCGACGAAGCGGTCGCGGGCCTCGGCGCTTTCCAGTCCGTCGAACTCGCCGCTGTCGACCAGCACGCCGTTGCTTCCCTCCGGTCGTGACGAGCTCTCGACATCCGAGAGGTCGAGGACGCCGTCCTCGGTGTAGGCCGCTTCCTGCACGTCCACGTCCTCGGGGTCGACGTCAGCCTCGGGAGCGGGCTCGATGACCTGTTCGATGTCGATGTCGTGGTGGGTGGCGAACTCGTGGTCGCGGTCGTCGTGGGCCGGGACGGCATAGAGCGCACCGGTCCCCACGTCGGTCAGTACGTAGTCGGCGACGTAGACCGGAATCGCCTCGCCCGTCGCCGGGTTCGTCGCGTACTCGCCGGTGAAAACGCCCGACGTGACGTCGAGGTCGTCCTCGTCGGCCCCCTCGGCCATCTCGATGTACTCGGCGACCGCGTCGTTGTCCTCGGCGATCTGCCGGGCGACCGGATGGCCCGGCGCCAGCGAGAAGTAGGTCGCGCCGTGGATGGTGTCCAGCCGCGTCGTGAAGATATCCACGTCGCCGTACTCGGCGACCTCGAAGGCGACGCTTGCGCCCTCCTGTTTCCCGATCCAGTTGCGCTGCATCTCGCGGACGTTGGTGGGCCAGCCGTCCAGGTCGTCGAGGTCCGCCAGGAGTTCCTCGGCGTAGTCGGTGATGGTGAGGAACCACTGGTCCATCTCGCGGTGGTCGATGGGGGTGTCACAGCGCCAGCAGAGTTCCGCCTCGCCTTCTACTTGCTCGTCCGCGAGCACGGTCTCACAGGAGGGACACCAGTTCAGTTCCGCGCCCTGGCGTTCGACCAGGCCGGCCTCGCGGAACTGCTTGAACAGCCACTGGTTCCACCGGTAGTACTCCGGGTCGCAGGTGGTGACTTCCCGTTCCCAGTCGTAGCCAAAGCCCATCTCGACGAACTGGTCGCGCATCCGGTCGATGCACTTCATCGTCCAGTCCCGCGGATTGGTGTCGCGTTCCTCGGCGGCGTTCTCGGCGGGCAGGCCGAACGAGTCCCACCCCATCGGATGCAACACGTCCTCCCCGCGCATCCGCTCGAAGCGGGCGAAGGCGTCCGTGATGGTGTAGTTGCGGACGTGACCCATGTGTAGCTGCCCCGAGGTGTAGGGGAACATCGCCAGCACGTACTCGGGGTCGGTGGCGTCGTCGTCGATGCGGAACACGTCGGCCTCGTCCCAGGCCGACTGCCAGCGGGGCTCGACCTCGCCGTGGTCGAACGCGCGCTCGTGCTCCTCGCCTGTCGTAGTCATGATAGTGGGTCGGACACCGACGTTGCTATAGCTTTCCCTTCAGCGGGCACGCCGCCGGGAACCGGTGGGCGAGAGCGGACAGGGCTTATCTACGTCACGAACCTATCATCGAGTATGAGTGACGCGGACGACGCCGGCGACTCGCGGCTTCCGGACGGGCTCCGGACGGTGACACCACCGTCGGGAACCCATCCCGACGCGGAGATGGGCGCCGTCGGCTGGCTGATATGCCTGGGGCTGCTCGTGCTGTTGCTTCCCGTTCTCCCCGTCCTCGCCGTTCTCTGGCTCGTCGACAGAGCCAGCGGGGCGCTGGGACGGGGTTAGGTCCCGACCAGCGAGAAGTCGGTGCCCTCCCCGGCCGCGCGGGCGTTCTCGTAGGCGACGTGGGCCGCCGCCACGTCCTGAATCGCCAGCCCGGTCGAGTCAAAGAGGGTGATGCCGTCGCCGGACTCACGGCCCGGAACCTCGCCGGCGACGATGGCCCCAAGTTCGCCGTAGATGTCGTCCTCGGCGAGGACGCCCTCGCCCCACGGGACGTTGATTTCGCCGGAGTGGGTACACTGCTCGTAGTCGTCGATGACGAGTTTGGCGTCGAGCAGCGTTCGGTCGTCGTGTTCGTGCTTGCCGGCCGCATCGGCCCCGATGGCGTTGACGTGGGTGTGTGCGCCCAGCCACTCGCGCTCGACGATGGGCGACTCGACAGGGGTGATCGTCGAGAGCACGTCACAGCCAGCGGCGTCCTCGATGCTACCCGCGCAGGCGTCGAAGCGGTCCGCGAAGTGGTCGACGAACGCCCGCCGTTTCTCGGCGTTGCGGTCGGCGATCACCACCGTCTCGATGTCCCGCACCGCGGCGATAGCGTCGAGTTGCGTGTACGACTGGACGCCGGCGCCCACCAGTCCCAGCGAGTCGGCATCGGCCACGGCGAGGTGGTCGGTCGCCACCGCGGCGGCCGCGCCAGTTCTGAGTCGGGTGAGGTTCGTCCCGTCCATCACCGCCAACGGGAACGCCGTCTCCGGGTCGGAGTAGATGAGCGTCCCCAGCACCGTCGGCAGGTCGTGGTCCGCGGGGTTGTCCGGGTGGACGTTGACCCACTTGACCGCGGCGGCGTCCCAGTCGCCGGCGTGGACGTACGCCGGCATCGACCGGAAGTCGCCGTTGTACGCCGGGAGGTCGATGTAGGACTTCGCCGGCATGATGGTGTCGCCCCGGGCGTCGGCCGCGAAGGCCGCCGCGACGGCGTCGATGACCGACGGGAGGGCCGCGTGTTCCCGCACGTCGTCGGGACCGAGCAACAGCGTCTGCATAGGCTAGTGTGAGATGCGATTGCACTTAAGTTCCGAGACGGGAATCGTACTACCGGATAAGGCTG
>PXQZ01000086.1:0-6650 GCA_003021755.1 Halobacteriales archaeon QH_8_67_36
AGCGGTACTTCTACACGAAGGGGAGTTTGGACGGCGAGAAGGCGATTCCGGCCGAGCGGCTGGTCGACGACGAGGTGACCCAACTCGCCGTGTACGACAAGATACGCGCGCTCGATTTCCCGCCCTTCGAGCCGGCATACACGGAACTGGGCGGGCGACGGCTGTATCTCACGGCGACGAACTACGGCGACCTGTTCGGGAGCGCGACGGTGTCGACCTTCGATATTGAGGCCGACGCTGTCCCGGTCACGCAACGTTAGAACCGCGTGACCGCGCTCGTCCGTTCGACAACGTCACCGCCTCCAGGTCGGCCAGCCGCTCGCGGTAGTCCCGCGGCGGCGCGGTCGGCGTTCCAGTCGGCCAGATGCGAGAGCTGTTCGAGCCGATGCCAGTGCCCGGTCGACGTGTGTGGGACTATCGACGGGGCGGTGGCGCTGCCGCTCTCCCGTCTCGATACGCTCAGTCGGTAGCGCCCACGACAAGCCACCCTTATTGCCGATAGTCCGTAGACTACCGAGCCGACCACTGCTGTGACTGTGGCTGTACGAGTGATCGTTTGACAGCCGACGAATTGTGGCACACTGGCGAGTTCGCGGACACGCCGAAACACTATCGTCGTTCGGAGCAGTTGCTGTCCGAGGGAAGTCTGCCGGATGAGGCGTCTACTGAGTCGGTCGAACAGTAGTCACAGCATGTTCTCGGCCTCGATGGTCTCCCACACTTCGAGGCCTTCGTCGGTAATGCCGTACACCCGCCCTTTGCGGCGGTTCTCGGAGACGAGCAGTGTCACGAGGTCGGCGTCGCGAAGCTCCTGCAGCGCCCGCGAGACGTGGGCGATGCTCAGGTCCGTCTCGTCGGCGATGAGCGACGGCGTCGCGGGCCCGTCGGAGAGCCGACGGAGTGTGGCGATGCGGTAGCGGGAGCTGATGACGTAACTGATGTCGTCCCACGGGTCGGGTTCGCTCATCCGGCCTCCCCTCCTGTCGGGGCGTGGTCACTGTCGAGATCGATACGGTCGCTCTGTCGGACGGGTTTGTCTGTAACCATGTGGGTACGGTGTGTCCTGCTGAGGCCGTTCGGTCGGCCGAACCGACGTCGCCGCACGTCTGCCGTCTCCGTCGTCGGTCCGGAGGTCGATTCCCCCGGCGATATCGTTCGTCGGCGAACTGTGCCACTGACAGCGGGGCGGGAACGACACCGATACGCAACGCCGTCGGCAATCCCGGGCCACCGCCGGCTCGTTCTCGGACGCCAGTGACGAGCCCCTGCAGACGGATCATAGCGTCGCGTCGTTGCCGTGGCGCGTTCCGGCCGCCCGCCTGTCCGGTCTGACCCGGCTGGCCTCGCTGCCTCGGGGCCTTGCGTGTGTTTTCGGTACAGTGACATATAAACCCGTCCTCGACGGACGAGGGTCGGGCGGACACGGGTCTCTCGGCCGGACCGTCGGTCGCACGTCGTCTCAATTGGAGCCTGTGTCATTCGTTTCTCCGTGTGGACGCGGATATCCCTGCCTCGGAGCCACTGTTGGGGGATACACACGTGGACCATCCTTTGTTACGTATCACATATACCGGATACAGAGTGGGTATCTCCGGTAAAACGAACCGGAACCCAGCTGGACCGGAACTGGCTAGCTCTCACTGTCTACGGACGGCGAATGGAACGAAACTCGACGTTTCTCGGTGCAAGGAAAACATAACAATGACGATACTTCGCTTGCTGCAAATCGTAATAGCTGTCCAATCGACACCGACCGGACGGATCGGTGTACATTTCCACTATGACGGTAGCACGAAGTGACTGACACGCAGTTACAGGAGCCGACCATACCGATAGCCCCGCCCGCCGTCGACCGGGAGGAACTCACCGAGTACACGATGTCCGCCGCTCCGGTTGGCTCAGCGGCAACGCGGTTGACGCGTTCGGCGCCGAATCTGCCGACTACCGCGTCTGCGCCTATGACGTCCCGACCTCAAATGGGACGATTGCTTTCCACGCCGCGCTCGCCGCTCTCGGTATCGGGACCGGTGACACGGTGGTGACGACGCCGTTCCCTTCGTCGCGACGGCCAACGCCGTCAGACACGTCGGTGCGCGGCCGCTGCTCGCAGACACCGACCCGGTGACACACGACCTCCACCTGGAACGCATCGTGATCATCGCCGCGGACGCCGACGGCGGCGTCGACGCCATCCCGGCCGTCCGTCTCTACGGCTGTCCCGCGCCAGTAGCGGAGTTACGAGAGATTGCGGAGACATGACGCTGTCCTCGTCGAGGACTGCGCCCAGGCCCACGGCACCACATACCGGAGTGTCCCCATCGGCAGCTTCGGCAGTGCCGACTGTTTCGGTTTCTACCCGACGAAGAGCACGACCACCGGCGAGGGCGGCATGGTCGTCGCCGACGAGGGGGCCGCCCGCTGCCGAAGCTTCATCGACCACGGCCGGGCTCCCGACGGCGGCCACGAGCGCGTTGGCCACGGCTTCCGCGTGACAGATATCCGCGCGGCCGTCGAGCGGGTCCAGCTGGGGAGGCTCGACGGCTTCGTCGCCGTCGGGGACGCCGCGGTGCTTGTGTTGGGCATCGCCTACCGCGCCGGGGACGAGACACGCAAATCGCCGACACGACCCGTCGTCTCGGAGCTGGATGCGCTCGGGGCCTCGATGTGGGCGGCTGACCCGGCCGTCGACGTGGTGGGCGCCCCCAATCTGCCGGCCGCGCCCTGCTCGATGACTGAGGTTACGGCGACCGCCGACCGGCAGACGCCGTTGTCGTCATGATCGACCACGACACCTACAGCGATCTCGATGATGCGGGCTTCGGGGACGCTGTCGTCGACACACAGAACACGCTCGGGGCGGTCCCGCTCTCGGCCTACGCCGTCGGGGCTGGACACGTGAGCGGGGATGTATCGTAGCTATCCCTCACCGTACCAGTAACTAGTTTGGCACTACGTGTAATATATCTGTCAAAACAAAGTATTAAGTGTGGGACGAGTGACTGTTTTCTCGGACGCTTGGGGTTCGGACAGCCCGCAGGTCTTGCAAAACATCGGAGGGTGAGGGGAGCCAAACCCGTTGTGAGGACCGCATACCGTCCGGATTCCGGGCTACGGAGGATCAAACCCATGAGTACACAGGACCAATCCGCACGCAACAACGCCGACCAATCAACGGGAACTGACAGCAAGAACGACGTGCGCGAGAGCGCGACCCAGCAGGAAGGACAGGCCACCGAACCCAAGCAGGAATCGCTCTCGCTCGACCTGGTGTTCGAGATTCTCAAGAACAGCCGACGGCGCGAGGTAATCCACTACCTCAGGGATCAAGACGGCGAGGAGCGGGTGTCCCTCGGCGAACTGGCCGAACACGTCGCCGCCATCGAGAACGACACGACGACGGACCAGCTCACGTCCAGCCAGCGAAAGCGGGTCTACGTCGGTCTCTACCAGTGCCATCTCCCGAAGATGGACGACATGGGGGTCGTCGACTTCAACCAGGACCGGGGACACGTGGCGCTGGCGCCCCAGGCGGACCATCTGACCGAGTATCTCGACCGTCCGACCGAAGACGCGGGCGTCCAGTGGCACCGGTACTACGGCGCCATCTCGGTCGTCGGCGCCGCTATCGCGGGACTCTCGCTCGGAGTCGGTCTCACCTCGGGACTCGTAGCGGGGCTGCTCGGACTGGTCGTCGTCACGTTCGCGTTCTGCTCGGCGTGTCACTGGGTCACAGAAGCGCGCGACGAGGAGTGAGACGGTCGCGGTTGGTCTCGTCTTTCTATCGTACGTATGGACAGGAAAGGGGTGGGTCCGGAGTGGTGGCCCGCCGTCGGCCTGCACGCGCGTCGGATGGGGCTCGGACAGCCGACGGACTGCGCCCCGTCTGTCGGACACAAGTGGATGGTGAACCGCCCCGGGTCAGGGTGGCCGACTACTAGCGCCGTCGCCGGCGCGTGTCGGCAACTGAACGGAAACGCGCTACCGACATTGTAACCCAGTTCCTACGCGCGCCCGGGAACAGATTGTCGATATCGGCCACACACGGCCGGCGTACGGTAAGTTTACTATATACAACAGCTCTCGCGGCCGGAGGTCGGCTCCGGGTCGATAGCCCCTCACCAGTCCGCTGTGACGGCTGCTCAGCAATTTTCGGTAACAGCTTATCGCCCTTGCTACAACTGGCACGAAGGACCAAAGCGCGTGCCGGGCCACACTCGACGCTCCCCTGTCGCCGGGATATCCGCCGAAGGAAAACGTCGGCTGTCGCGACAGCGGCCGAGGGACAGGACCAATGGAGGCCTCGCCGGGGTCGCGACGGACGTAGTTTTGCCACCGACCGGTATTATTATATACGACTTATGTGAGATGCCGCGACGGCCGCCGGCGTCCCGCTCTACACCTATACCAGCATCACTGTCCTACCGGCTAGTATGGCCGCACGTATCGCTATCCTCGGCAGCACGTTCACACCGATGCACAACGGCCACCGGGCGCTCCTTCACAGCGCCTTCTGGACCACGAGCCCCGACGGCGCGGGAAACGGCCACGCCATCGTCGGCCTCACGGCCGAGTCCCTGGCGCGCGAGACGCGCAGTGACCCGTCACACGCGGCGCTCCTCGGGTCGTTCGCCGAGCGCCGGGAGTCCTTTCGGCGGCCCTCGAACGCATCGGCGGCGCCTACACTGCACGTGGGAAATCGTGAAGATCACCGACACGTTCGGCCCCGCAGCGACCCGCGAGGACGCAGACCGCTGATCGTCGCGCCGGAAGGGACGGCCCAGCAGCGCTCAGGAGTTCAACGACGAGCGGCTGTACCGGGGGTATCACCCGCTGGAGATACACACGTCCCCGTTCGTCGTCGCCGAAGACGGGCTACGGATAAACAGCACACGCGTCCGGAACGGCGAGATAGGTTCTCAGGGGCGATCGCTCGGCAAAGGGGACTGACCGTCAGCCGGTCACTCGGGCTGGTCCTCGCCGCTGGGCTCGGCCAGCGTCTCCGAGAGGCCGTCGTCCTGGACCATCGTCGAGACGTAGTCGGCCGTAGAGCCACCCTCCGGTGCGACGTCCCGACCGGTTTCATTGTGTTGTTCCTGAGTTTCGACACACACGTCCGTCCCCGTCACTTCGAGGAAGATGTCCTGCAGTCGCTCGTGGGACGGCTTTTCACCGTCTCCCGAGACGTTGCTGCTCATCGGTTACCCACTCCTGCCGACCGGGCGTGCCACACCCATCGGGTGTGTGTACGTTTGTCAACCATGACATGACGCTCTGGGACGGCACGAGTATAAACATACGGTGGCCAACTGAGTTAATCACTGATTGTAGTAGCGCTCTCTGCGTTGTACGGTGCCTACTGTGTCCGTCGTCCGGTCGGTACGGACAAACGGATCACGCTGTTGGTCTCCTGACTCGATCTCCCATCTGTCCGAAGTACGTCCCGGCGGTCACGACGAACGCCGACGGGACCGGCAGCCCCGCGCCGCCCGGTCCTGCCAGGGACGCTGTCCTGCCGCCGACTCGGTCGAGGTCGTCGGCACCGACGTCCGGGAGCCATAGTATGTGTATGAACTCGTATGAACGTTCATGAACGACAACTGTATCCTTGCGGTTTACTCGTCGGGAGAACCCGCTAAATTTCGATAATGTCGTCGTCCGCGTCGGCCTCGGGAACGGTCAGCGAGCCGTCCAGCGTCGTCACCGCTCGCCCGCCGACCCACGCTTCCAGCCCGTCGGTGTCGACCCGGACCGTGCCGGGCCGGTCGAGGAAGTGACCCTGCTCGACGACGACCTGTTCGACGGTGTCGTCCAGCGCCCCTTCGCGGCGGACGTAGGCCGCACAGGCGCCGGCGGCGGCGCCGGTGACGGGGTTCTCGACGACGCCGTCGGACGGCGCGAAGGCCCGGCCGTGCAGCGTCGACTCTCTGCCGATGGTGTCGAACGTGAACGCGTACAGTCCCACCGCACCGACGCGGTCACGGATGGCGTCGATAGCCGGCGGGCCGGCGTCGATGCGGCTGACGTGCTCGAAGTAGTTGACCGGGACCAGCAGCCACGGCTCGCTCGTGTCGGCGACGGCCATGGGCATGTCCGCCCCCACGTCCCGCAGCGTCGCCACGTCGATACCCAGCGCGTCGGCCACGTCGCCGTGATCCTGTGGTACGTCTTCGAAACGGGCCTCACCCTGTTCGAGCCACACAGTGCCGTCCTCTTGCACCTCCACGTCGCGGGTCTGCCCGATGGTTTCCATCGTGTACTCGCCCGCGTCGAGACTGCCCCGCTCGTCGAGCGCCGCGAAGGCGGCGACGGTCGCATGGTCGCTCCGGTCGATCTCGCCTGTGGGGGTGAAAAAGCGCAGCCGACGGTCGGCCCGGTCGCTCCCGCAGACGAAGGCCGTCGCGCTTGCGCCCAGTTCGCCCGCGATGGCCGCCATCCGGTCGTCGGTCAGTCCGTCGGCGTCCGGCACGACCCCCGCCGGGTTCCCCGCCATCGGCTCCGCCGCGAAGGCGTCGACGAGCAACACGTCCCGTGTTTCCATGGCACCCTGTTGTACCACCCCTCGGATAACAGTTACCCGAGCTAGCAGTGGGTGAGATTGCGATACGGACTACCGGTGTGGACAGCCGGAAAGCCCCCGAGCGTTCGACGGC
>PXQZ01000086.1:6716-25071 GCA_003021755.1 Halobacteriales archaeon QH_8_67_36
CTCGTCACTCCTCGCCGGAGCCGGGCTGTTCGCCGTGGAGGTCGAACCACTCCCGGAGCGGGCCCCGAATCCCGTCGACGGTGACGGTCACGTCGCCGTCGAATCGCCACTTCGCTCGCGGGGAGTCCTCGCCGAAGTAGACGGGGACGCCCACTTCGAGGTCCTCGACCGCGACGTCCAGCGAGTCCTCGCGGTCGACCGTCTCGTCGAGGAGCCGTTCGACTGCGGCCTGCAGTTCGTCGACGTCCGGTTCCGGCATCCCCGTATTCTGGTCCATACAGACGGTATTGGCCCCACCTATCTGTGTGTTTCCCCGACCCGTGGAGTCTTCACTGCCGAGGCCATGTGGCGGGGTATGGAAACACGCGCGGGCCGGTTCCGGGTGTACCGCGTCGTCGAGTCGGTCCTCCACATCAATCTGTTCGACATCGAGGGGACGCGCCTCTACACGGCCTACCAGTCGGGCTACGGCGGTCGACAGGACGACATCGACGCGCTCCGGACCGGCGACCTCGTCGAGGCGACGCTGGGTGGCGACCCCGACGACTCCGAGGAGGCGTGGTCCATTCAGTCCGTCGAGCGCGTCGACCGGGCCCGGATGGCCTTCGCCGTCGACGCCGACGTGCCGGCCGTCGCCGAGGAACTGTGGACCGAGGGCCAGGAGCGGCCCGCGACGACCGTCCTGCAGTGGGACGGCGAACCGGTCGCCGAGGCCGCGGTCCAGCCCCGGGCGCCGCTGCCGGGCGGCGCGTTCGTCCACAGCGTGCTCACCGGACTGGTGCCGATGGAAGCACGGCTCGGCGAACTCCCGTCGGTCGGCGAGCCGGTGACCGACGCGCTGTTCGTCGACCCCGACGCCCCCGACACGGACCGCTACTCGCGGCCCTATGGCGCCGTCGTTCTGTTCACCGAGGCCGGCAAACCGCTACGTAATGAGTTCTACGCAGCCTACGACATCGACCCGGCCGAGGACACCCGCCCGGACTACGACCCTTACGGAATATAGACCGCAGGCACACAGCTATACGGCGACGACGATGGGCACCGGGACGAAACAGAGCGCCCCGAGAACGAGCGTCAGGACGCCCAGTGCCCACCGCCCCGGCCCCAGTGGCGTCTCGGCCAGCGGGGTCACCGTGCCCGCGCGGCTGAACACCAGCGCGATGATGGCCCAGAACCCCCACAGCGGCGCGCCACGGCCCCCCTCGAACAGGAGCAGATAGCCCGCCAGACAGAAGAGAAACACCGGCACGACGAACTGGACGGCGTCCATGCGCTCGCCGACCAGCGAGCGGCTGATGTGGGCACCGTCTAGCTGGCCGACCGGGATGAGGTTGAGGAAGGTGACGAAGGCGCCGACCCAGCCGCCGATGACGACGGGATTGGGGAGCAGGTGCGGGTCGCTGTAGGCCAGTGGCTCGCCCAGCAACGCGGCGATACCCTGTATCAGCGGCGGATACCCCAGTTCGATTCTGGTGATGAGCCCGCCGGCCACGTAGATGGGGTCGAGCGTCACCCCGATGGCCGTGACGACCACCGTCGCGACCAGCCCCGCCAGCGGTCCGGCGACGCCGATGTCGAACAGCGCCCGCCGGTCGGGGATGTTGTCCTGCATCCGGATGACCGCACCCAGCGTCCCGATGACGTTGAACGGCAGCGGGATGAAGTAGGGCAGGCTGGCCTGGACCTCGTGGTGTCGCGAGAGGGCGTAGTGGCCGAACTCGTGGACTGCGAGGATGCCCAGCACGGCGACCGCGAACGGCCACGCCCGCAGGATGACGGCGGGGTCGTCGACCACCGTGAGCCCGTACCACCGGGTCCCCGCGTACAGCGTCGAGAGCAGCGTCGCCACCGCCAGGACGACGTTGAGCCACGGCACGCCGTCGACCCCCAGCGACCGCTCGCTCGCCACCAGGACGTGGCCGCCGGACTCGGTCCGCAACCGAACGCGGTACCCCCGCTTGCGGAACGTCGGCCCGACCTGCCGCATGACCTCCGTCGCGTCTGCCACCGGCTCGCCGTAGTACCGAACGCTGTCGTCGGCGAGGTCGATGTCACGGACGCTGAAGACATCGGCGAGACGCTCGGGACCCGGCGGCGACTGACTCGACTCCTGACCCATCACCGATACGTACGTGTGCGAGCGTTTTGAACCTGTTTGCGCTCCGGGGACTAGTCCGCGAGCGCTTCCTCGGAGCCGGTGGCGGCGTTGGGGTCCTGAATCCAGAGGTCGCCAAAGAGGTCGTCCTGCTGGAGGAGCACTCGGCCCCGATGGGCCAGAAAGAGCAGGCCGAGAAACGTCTCGACGCGGGAGCCACCCGCGGACTCGACCTCGCGGTAGAGCACTTCCTCGCGGCCCTTGTCGTACTGCTCGCGCACCGCGCCGTACACGTCTTCGATCATCTCGTCTATCCGTTCGCCGTGGGCGGTGCCGGTCACGTCGGCGGCGGAGGGCTCGTCGTCCAGCCGCATGTCGTCGGCCCCGCGGTAGTCCAGTTCCTGGGTGCCCCGCTGGAACCCCTTCGGCGAGCCGCTGGTGTCGTACTCCCGGGACTCCTTCCACCAGTTGTCCCGCTCGGCCTCCCGCAAATCGCGGACGAGTTCGTCCAGCGTCCGGGGCATGCCGCGGGCCCGTCGGCGCTCCAGCCGGCGGTCCATCTCGGACTCCAGGGCGGCGAAGGGGTCGGGCTCGTCGATGGGGTCGTCGCCGGACATCGCCCGCTCCCATGGCTCGACGGCCGTCTCCTCCGGTTCGTCGGTCCCCAGCATCGCGTCGCTTTTCATCCGCACCAGCACCGAGGCATAAAAGAGCGCCCGCCCCGACGTGCGCAGGTCGGTCCCCTCGATGGCGTCGAGGAACTTGTCGGTCACCTGCACCACGTCGATGTCCCACGGGTCGATTTCGCCGTCGTCCGCGAGTTGTACCAGCACTTCGACGGGTTCGGGCGCGTCGTCTTCGTCAGCGTCCGTGGCAGGGCCGTCCTCACCGGAACCAGCCTCGGGCGTCGGGGTCACCTCGGCCCCGTCGTCGACGCTTGCGTCGCCGGTCAGCAGGTCCCCATCGGACTGTTCGCCGGGTGGTTCGCTCTCTGCTTGCGGGTTGTCTCTTACCGCTCGCTCGTCCGAGGTCCGCTCTCGCCGGTCGCGGTCCTCACGGTCTTCGTGGCCCGTGATGTCGAGTGGGATGTCGTCTGTCATTGTTCTCTCAATCGTCCGCCACCGCTTCCTCCTCCTCTGGCCCCTCGTCGGAGAGGTCGATGCCGGTCACGGCCGAAACGTTGTCGCCCTGCATCATCACGCCGATGGCCCGCTCGGAGCGTTCCAGCAGCGCCGAGCGGTGCGAGACGACGACGAACTGGGCGTCGCCCGCGAGTTCGTCGACGAGTTCGCCCACGAGGTCGGCGTTTTTCGCATCGAGGAAGGCGTCGACCTCGTCCAGCGCGTAGAACGGCGCGGGGTTGTGGCGCTGGATGGCAAAGATAAAGGCCAGCGCCGTCAGTGACTTTTCACCGCCGGACATCGCCGCGAGGCGCTGGATGGGCTTGTCGCCGGGCTGGGCCTTCATCGTCAGCCCGCCCTCGAAGGGGTCGTCCTCGTCTTCCAGATGGAGGTGGCCGGTGCCGTTGGAGAGGCGCTCGAAGATGTCCTGGAACTGCTCGTTGATGTCGTCGAACGAATCCATGAACGTCGCCTTCTTCTTTTGTTCGTAGGTGTCGATGCGCTCGCGGATGCCGTCGGCCTCCTCGACCAGCGTCGCCATCTTTTCCTCCAGCTCTTCGAGGTCGTCGGCCACGCGGTCGTACGCCTCGATGGCGCGCATGTTGACCGGTTCCAGCGCCTCCATCTCCGCGGCGAGCCGCTCGATTTCGGACTCGACGGTGTCGTGGTCGGGGACGTCCCCGGGGTCGTAGTCGCCGACCTGCGCTTCGAGTTCGTCTATCTCCCACTCCAGGCGCTCGCTGTCCTCGCGCTCGTCGTCGAGATCGCGCTCTACGTCGGTGACTTTCGCCTGCTGCTCGTCGCGGGCCGCCGTCGCTTCCTGCAGGTCCTCGCGCAGGTCCTCGCGTTCGCCCTTGAGTTCCGCGAGCTCGCTCTCCAGTTCTTCGACCGCTTGCTCTTTCTCGACCTTCAGTTCGCGCTTTGCCTCCACCTGCTCCTCCAGTTCGGCGATGCGCTCCTCTTTCTCCGCCTTGCGGTTCTGGGCGGCCTCGATGTCGTCGTGGAGTTCGTCGATGGCGTCCTCGGCGTACTGTTTCTCCAGTTGCAGTTCGTTGAGCTTCGCGTCGAGGTCGTCCTCCCGGTCTTCGAGGGCGTCTATCTCCTCGCGGATGGCCTCCCGCTCGTCGGTCAGGTCCGGCAGTTCGGAGTCCTGCACCTCGGCTTCCAGGTCCGCGATGTCGTCCTCGATGTCGGCGACAGTCCCGTTGGCCGCTTCGATGTCGGCCTCCAGTTCGTCCATCTCGTCGGCGACGTCCTCGCGCTCGGCGGCGATGTCCTCGATTGCCGCTTCGAGGTCGTCGATGCGTTCGCGGGTCTGTTCGAGTTCGGCCTGGGTGCGTTCGATGCTGGTTTCGATGTCACGGACCTGCTCGGTCGCGTCGGACTCGCGGTCGCGGGCGTCGTCGAGGCGGTCCTCCACGTCACGGAGGTCCTCGCGCACGTCGGCCCGCTCGTCCTCCAGTTCCTGAATTCGGGTCGCGACCCGTTCGAGCTGGCCGGCGCCGCCCGAGAAGGAGTAGCGCGTCCCCGAGGACGAGCCCCCGGTCATCGCGCCGCTTTTCTCGACGAGGTCACCCTCCAGCGTGACCATCCGGTAGTCGCCCATCAGGTCACGGGCGGTCCCCATCGCGTCGACGATGACCGTATCGCCAAGCACGTACGAGAAGACGCCCGCGTACTCGCGGTCGAAGTCGACGAGGTTGTAGGCGAAGTCGATGACGCCGTCCCCGTTCGGCAGCGACGGGAGCGGGCGATCCTGCATCTGCGTGATGGGCAGGAACGTCGCCCGGCCGGCGTTGCGGGACTTCAGGTACTCGATACAGGACTGGCCGACGCCGTCGTCGTCGACGACGACGTGGGCGAGCCGACCGCCGGCGGCGGTCTCACAGGCGGTGGCGTACTCGGGGTCCACGCCACCCAGCTGGCCGACCGTACCGTGGACGCCCTCGCGGCCGGCGTTCAGGATGGCGGTGACCGCACGGCCGTAGGAGGAGTCGCCGTCCCGGCCCGCCTTCGCTTCGAGTTCGGCGTACTCCTGTTGGTTGGCGCTTATCTTGTCCTCCAGCGCGTCGAGGGCGGACTGGAGCTCCCGTTTCTCCGCGCGCAGGTCGTCGACGACCTCGCCGATGGTCGCCTTGTTCGTCCGGGCTTTCTCCAGTTCCGTCTCCAAGTCCTCGATATCGGCTTCGAGGTCGGGGATCTCGGCCTCCAGGTCCTCGATCGTCTCGCGTTTCTCGTCCTCCTCGTTGGAGCGCCGACGGGCCTCGTCGAGCAGGCGGTCCTGCTCGCGCTGGAGGTCGTTTCGCTCGGTCTTCTTCGCTTCCAGCGTCTCGCGTTTTGCCTCCAGTTCGTCCTTTATCTCCTCGAACTCCTCGCCGATGTCGTCGATGCGGGCCTGCACGTCCGCGAGGTCGCTCTCCCTGCTCGCGATGTCGGCCTTGACGTTTGACTTCTCGACTTTCGTCTCGCGAACGTCGCTCTCCAGTTCGTCGATGGTCTCCTGCTTGCGGTCTATCCGGACGAACGCCTGCTTGCGCTCGTTCTCGGCGGCCTCGACGGCCTCTTCGGCGGTCGCTATCCTGTCTTCTAGCCGCGAGATGTCGCCCTTTATCTCCTCGATGTCGCGCTTGATGGCGAGTTGCTCGTCCTCGCCCTTGCGCTCTATCTCGCCGTTGAGCTCGTGGAGCTCGTCCTCCAGCCGGACGACCTTGCCCTGCCGGCTGTCCAGTTCCGCTTGGAGTTCGGCGAGTTCGTTCTCCAGCTCGTCGATGGCCGCCTCGGTGGCTGCCAGTTCCTCGCGCTTGTCTTCGAGTTCGGCCGCCTTTCGGTACCCCTCGTATTCCTCCTTCTCGTCGCGCAGTTCCTGATACTGGAGGGCGGTCTCGCGCTCGTCTTCCAGCTGGTCGAGGCGGTCCTGTTTCTCCTCGATGCGGAGTTCGGCCTCGTCGATGCGCTCCCGGACGACCTCCAGTTCCTCGAACGCGTCCGCCTTCTTGGCGTCGAACTGGGCGACGCCGGCTATCTCGTCGATGATCTCCCGCCGGGAGCCGGCGGTCATGTTGATTATCTCGGTCACGTCGCCCTGCATCACGACGTTGTACCCTTCCGGCGTGACGCCGGCCTGTGCGAGCAGCCCCTGGATGTCCGAGAGGTTGACCGAGCGGCCGTTGATGTAGTAGTAGGAGTAGTAGTTGTCCTCCGTCTCCTTGACGCGGCGCTTGATAGAAATCTCGTCGACGTCCCCGACATCCTCGGTGCCTGCGGCGTTGACGACCTGCGCGCGGGAGACGGTCCGGTCCGGGTTGGCCAGGATGACCTCGACGCTGGCCTCGCGTTCGCCGCTGTACTCCACGTCCTCGTCGGCGTGACCCGGGTTGTAGATGAGGTCGGTCAGCTTCTCGGCGCGGATGCCCGACGTGCGGGCGAGGCCGAGCGCGAAGAGGACGGCGTCGATGATGTTGGACTTGCCCGAGCCGTTCGGGCCGGAGATGGTAGTGAAGTCCTCGTAAAACGGGATTCGGGTCTTCCGCCCGAAGCTCTTGAAGTTGTCGAGTACGAGCTCTTTGATATACATACGGTGAAGGGGGCCGCCCGTCTAGGCCACGATGATGTCGGAGCCCGAATCGTCTTCCGTCTCCGATTCGGCGTCGGCCTCGGGGTCGGCGGCGTTGTCAGTTCCCTCGGGAGCCTCGGTTTTAGATGTATCGGCCTCCGGCGTCGCCGTGTCGTCCCCGACTTCTGGAACCAGCATCTCGCCCCCGGTCGACTCCTCGGTTGCCTCGCTTTCGGCCGCTGCCTCGCTCGACCCCTCGCCCGCCTGTTCCGGCGACGAGCGGCTGAACCCGTTCTGCTCGTCGACGGTGTTTTCCAGCTCGCGGATGCGGACCTTGCACTCGACGAGTTCGTCCGTCAGTCCCTCGACCGAGGCTTCCAGTTCCTGAACGCGCGTTTCCAGTTCCTCGACGCGGTTGCCACACATACGCCACACAGTGACGTTCCGCCTACATAAACGTGCGTCAGACAACAGTTCGGATTCCGATAGATGCGGTCCTGGTGGGTTTCGGCGGCGCTGGCGCCCCGTGACAGGTGTGACGTCCGCTCCCGGATACTGTTGCTATCTGGAGTGGAAACGCGGGCCAGGAGCGGGCGGTGGTGTGGGAATCACTCGCTTTGACCGAGGGACCGCAAACGGCCCGAAAGCCCCGACGGCAACGAACGACACTGCCACGGCAAACAGCCGGAACGTCCCGCCCAACATTGTTTGACCAACCGGCTACGGGCGGGACTGAAAGGGGCGACCTGTTCGACGGCGGACGACGCAAGGACCACGGCGAACGAAGTGACCGAGGACCACAGCGAGGTCGTTCGAGAGACCTCCGGTCTCCCGTGATGAGCGTGGGACCGGCGGTCCCACGAACCTGCGAACGGGCGCTTCGCGCCCGTGAGCAGATGATAAGAGAGCTTCGCTCTCCCGAACCACCCCCGAGTCGAACAGGTCGGGGCTTTCTGGCTGTTTGCCGTCGTTGTCGCTTAACTAAACATCGCCGTGTCGAGAGCCCAACCGTTTTTATCGCCCGCGGCGTCCCCGGAGATATGAACGCAGACGAAGTCGCGGCCATCATCGAGCGGGAGATACCGGACGCGACGGCGACGGTGACCACGCCGCGTGACCCCGACGACGACAGACACTACGCGGTCGACGTGGTTTCGCCGGCCTTCGACGGGAAGTCCCTCGTGGACCAGCACCAGCTCGTCCACGACGCGCTGGGCGACCACCTCACCCGTGACATCCACGCCATCGAGCTGACGACCAGCACGCCGGAGTGAGCGGTACGCATTTCCCTGCCGGCCCGTTATGAAAGCCATGAGCTTCGAACCCGAGCAGCTCTCCCGCGAGGAGGCCCACGAAAACGTCAAGGAGACCATCGAGAACAACGAGGTCGCGCTGTTCATGAAAGGGACCGAGATGCTGCCCCAGTGTGGCTACTCACGGAAGGCGCTGGGACTCATCGGACAGCACCGCGACGACGTGGCGACGGTGAACGTCCTGACGGCCACCGAAGCCTACCGCGAGAAACTCTCGGAGTACAGCGGCCGCGAAACCATCCCGCAGACGTTCGTCGACGGGGAGTTCGTCGGCGGGAGCGACATCCTGGAACGACTCGACGACAGCGGCGACCTGGCCGAGACGCTAGAAGTCTAGCGCTCCTCGTCTTTCATCTCGCCGAGCTTGTCGACGAGGTCGCTCGTCGACCCTTCCATCTCGAAGGAAACGTCCCCGTCGTGTTCGTTTTCGTGGACGGCGACGCCGTCGCTGTCCTCGGTATCGACGTTCCGGTCCTTCTGTTCGGACTCGTCATAGCTACCAAAACCCATGTGTAATCGAGGCGGTGACGCCACTAAAGTCGCTCGGTCGTACCACCCCTCGGGCCCTGCTACCGCGTGACGGCTCGGTACCCCCGGAGGGGAAGTTTCTTATCCGTGCTTGTCCTTCGGCTAGATAACGACAGCCGATAGCCGTTGTTCTTCGACGGCTGACTCTCCAATCGTCGCTTTCACACATTCATGAGTACCGCAGACGAGACCTTAGAGAAGATCAAAGCACAGGTCGAGGCGGAGACGCCCGACGACATCACGATCGCCTCCGTCTCCTTCGAGGGGCCGGAACTCGTCATCTACACCCCCGAGGCCAAGGAGGTAGCGACGCGTGACGGTATCGTTCGAAACCTGGCACAGACGCTGCGAAAGCGCATCAACGTCCGCCCGACGCCGGACGCGCTGGTTCCGGAGGCCAAGGCGGCGGCCACCATCGAGGACACGATCCCGGAGGACGCCGGGGTCCAGAACCTGGACTTCGACGGCGACACCGGCGAGGTGTTCATCGAGGCCGAGAAGCCCGGTCGGGTCATCGGCCGTCACGGCGAGACGCTGGACCGGATAGCCGCAAGCGTCGGCTGGACGCCCGAAGTCGTCCGGACGCCGCCGATGGAGTCAAACACCGTCTCGAACGTCCGGAACTTCCTGAAACAGGAGCGCACCGAGCGCCGGGAGATTCTGGAGCGGGTCGGCCGCCAGATAAACCGGCCGAAAACTGCCGACGACGACTGGGTCCGGCTGACGACATTGGGCTGCTGTCGGGAGGTCGGTCGGGCCTCGTTCATCCTCTCGACGCCCGAGTCGCGCATCCTCGTCGACTGTGGTGATAAACCCGGCGCCGAGGGCGAGGTGCCCTACCTCCAAGTACCAGAGGCCCTCGCCGCGGGGCCGAACTCCATCGACGCCGTCGTCCTGACACACGCCCACCTGGACCACTCCGCGCTCATTCCCATCCTGTTCAAGTACGGCTACGACGGCCCCATCTACACCACCGCGCCGACGCGGGACCTGATGGGCCTCCTGCAACTGGACTACCTCGACGTCGCCGCCAAGGAGGGGCGAGCGCCGCCATACGAGAGCCAGCAGGTCCGTGACGCGCTGAAACACACCATCCCGCTGGAGTTCGGCAACGTCACCGACATCGCGCCGGACGTCAAGCTCACGATGCACAACGCCGGTCACATCCTGGGCTCGGCGGTGTGTCACTTCCACATCGGGGAGGGCCGCTACAACGTCGCCTTCTCCGGGGACATCCACTACAAGGACACGCGCCTGCTCGGTGGCGCGGTCAATGACTTCCCCCGCGTGGAGTCACTCGTCCTCGAATCGACCTACGGCGGCAAGAACGACTATCAGACCGACCAAGCGGACTCCGAGCGCGTCCTCAAACGCGTCATCAACGAGGCCTACGAGAAGGAGGGAAAGACACTGATTCCCGCCTTCGCGGTCGGCCGCTCCCAGGAACTGATGCTCGTCCTGGAGGAGGCGATGTCCTCGGGCGAGATTCCGACGATGCCGGTGTATCTGGACGGGATGATTCGCGAGGCGACGGCCATCCACACCGCGTATCCGGAGTATCTCCGCGAGAGCCTCCGGGAGCGAATCCTTTATGACGACGACAACCCCTTCCTCGCGGAGCAGTTCCAGCAGGTCGACGGTGGCGACGACATGCGACAGGACATCGTCGACGACGAACCGGCCATCGTCCTCACCACCTCCGGGATGGTCACGGGCGGGCCCGTCATGTCGTGGCTCCGCCTGCTGGGCGGCGACCCGGACAACACGATGGTGTTCGTCGGCTACCAGGCCGAGGGGACGCTGGGCCGCCAGATTCAGCGCGGTCAGGACGAGATTACGATGTCCAACGGGAGCGGGCCCCGCGCCGAACGGGTCAGCCTGAAGATGGACATCGAGACCGTCGACGGGTTCTCGGGTCACGCCGACCGACAGGGGCTGGAGACGTTCGTCGAGACGATGCACCCCCGCCCGGAGAAGGTCCTCTGTGTCCACGGCGACGAGAACTCGACCAACCAACTCTCCTCGGCACTGTATCAGAAGTTCAACATGCGGACGTTCAATCCGAAGAACCTCGAAACGTTCCGCTTCGTCTGATAGCTGTGGGTCGCCACCGACGACGTTCACCGTCCGGACGACCAGTCACACGCCGGCAGTAGCGAGCTTAGTTCTCGGCCCGAAAGACCCGAACCGTGTCCCGCTTCCGTTCGACCGACTCGGTTTCCTCGTACCCGAGTTCGGTGAACACCCGCTGCCAGTCCCGATAGTACAACGGCACCTGGTCGTCGACGTGGTTGACTGTCCCGGCTTCGCCGCTCTCGTTTTCCACGGTGACCAGCAGGTCGCCGGTGACGCGCGCCAGTTCCGCGAACACCCACTCCGAATCGGGATGGATGTGCTGGAGCGTCTCGACGGAAAACACCGCGTCGAAGGCGTCGGTCCCGACTTCCTGCAGGTACGCCTCGATCGTCTCGGCGTGGAACTCGCCCACGGCAGCGAGTTCGGGATACGTCTCCGCCAGCACGTCGAGTGCGTCCTCGTTGACGTCGACCCCGGACAGCGCCGAGAAGCCGGCCTCGGCGAGCGCCGCCAGGTGGCGACCGACGCCACAGCCCACCTCCAGTACGCGTGTGTCCGGGCCCAGGCGCCGCTCTATCGTCGCCCGCACTACCTCGCTCGTCTCGTCCGGGCCGTAGTGGGCGTAGTAGGTCGGCGAGTACGCGCCGGACCGGTCGACCCACGCCTCGCGGACGTCGTTAGAATCCACGTTCGTTCCCGGGACTCGCCGCGTATAGGTGTACCGACACGACCGCCCGACCTGCACCGCTACAGCTCGACCGTCTCCAGGTCGGACTCCAACGCCGCGACGTGGTCGTTGTACGCCTCGACGAACGCCGGGAACAGCGGCGCGAACTCGCGGATGTCGGCCGCCGAGGGGGGTTCGTACTGGGAGAGCAGGTAGCGCCCGCCGGTGCCGCCGACCCGGAGATACGACGCCCCGTCGCGGTCCCACTTCAGTTCCCAGCGGGTTCCGTCGACCCGCTCGGTGAACGTCCCGTAGTCGCCGCCCTCGTAGCGCCGAAGCTGTCGAGCGATGCGGTCACAGACGTCCCGGACCCGGTCGAGGACGCGGTCCCGCTCCGCGACGACGCCGTCCGTGGTCGCGACCTCGGGGAAATCGGTCGCCACGTCGTCGAGCACCCCCTCGTTGGCGGCGACGAAGTCGTCGAAGCCGGCGACGAACGCGTCGTAGTCCTGCATCGCGTCGGCCAGCGGGGCCGGTTCGGGCGGCTGCTTCGTCGAGATGACGTACACCTCCTCCCCCCGGCCCGGGTCGTAGCGGAGATACTCCAGGTCCCCGCCCTCGTATTTGACGGTCCACTCGCCGCTGTCGGTCTCGATGGTCGCCGAGCCGTAGTCGCCCCCTTGCAGGCGGGCCAGCTGGTAGGCTATCCGGCCGGCGTGGTCCCGGACCGCCGCGACCAGTTCGTCTCGCTGCCGTGCGACCGCCGCCGCGTCGGCGGGGTCCGCCGGTGGCCACTCTGTCACACCCGAACCAGTGGCGCGACGGACATAACGATGTGGAAACGCCGGTGTGGACGGGGGCTGCCCGACGTCCTCATCCTGGCGAGCGGGCCTGCGGCCCGCGAGTCAAAGTTGAGAACGCGGGGGCGTTCTGGCTCTCCGGGTCCGTTGCTGCTAAAGTAGATACGACCCTCGACGCCGCGCTGTCAGCGGCCCTCGGGCTCGACGGCCGCCCGCCCGTCGCCGTACAGGAGCACCGACAGATGGCGGTGTCTGAACTCGATTTTCGTCCCCTCGTCCGTCGACGGCAAGAGCCGGTCCAGCGCGTCGGGGTCGACCGATTTCCATATGGGTTCGATGGCCGTCGGGTCGCAGTTCATCGCTACGCTCAGAAGCCGAATCACGGCGACACTCGGCTGCGTCTCGCGCCAGTCGAACTCCCTCGATATCCGTTGGCCGGTTTCCATCTCTCCTACGTTCCCGCTACGACCATCGTTCTCCATATGAAACTGAGGTACGTCTTCAGACACATATAATTCTATGATAGTGTTTTGATATATTCATGTCGAAGCAGGGATAGCTGCGCCCGGACGGCCCGGTTAGGCCAGCAGCGACCGGTGGGTCGGTTTCATGCAGCGGTCCTGAACGACGCGTCGCCCGGCCGACTCGGCCCGAGCCACGGCGTCGTCGTCGTGGATGCCAAGCTGGAGCCAGATGACGGCGTCGTCGTCCCGGGCGAGCGCCGCGTCGACGATGTCGGCGACCTCCTCGCTCGGACGGAACACGTCGACGATATCCACGTCGCCGGGGACCTCGGCCAGACTGTCGTAACACTCCCGGCCGAATATCTCGTCGGCGAAGGGGTTGACCGGAACGACGTCGTACCCCCGTTCGAGGAGGTACTTCGGTATCTCGTGGGCGTCCTTGCCGGGCGTCGTCGAGCAGCCGACCACCGCGACGCGGTCCAGTTCCAGTATCTCTCTGAGCTCCTCGTCGTCCGTGACAGGCATACTGAACGTTCACATCGGCCGAGCAAAATCGTTTCGTCCGCCGTGACCGTCGCGCGCATGCTGGGACCCTGATGGGGCGCCGTGACACAGTGTGCTTAACCGCCTGTAGCCGCTACGAAACGGCGATGAGCGACGTGGCCACGCAGGGACAGGACGCTTTCACGGCGCTCGGCGACGCGGTAAGGAGCGCGCTCTCCGAGCGCGGCTTCTCGACACCGACCGAGCCACAGCGGAAGGCCATCCCGACGCTCGCCCGCGGGCAGGACGCGCTCGTGGTCGCGCGGCGCGCTGTACATCACGCCGCTGCGAGCCCTCAACCGCGACATGCGCGAACGGCTGGAGTGGTGGGGCGAGACACTCGGCCTCGACGTCGACGTGCGCCATGGCGACACGACGGACTACCGGCGCAGCAAACAGGCCGAGGACCCGCCGGACGTGCTGGTCACTACGCCGGAGACGCTTCAGGCGATGCTCACGGGGTCGAAGCTCCGCGTGGCCCTCGAAGACGTCGAACACGTCGTCGTCGACGAGGTCCACGAACTCGCCGCGGCCAAGCGGGGCGCCCAGCTTACCGTCGGGCTGGAACGGCTCCGGGAGGTGGCCGGCGAGTTCCAGCGCGTCGGCCTCTCGGCGACCGTCGGCGACCCCGACGCCGTCGGGCAGTTCCTCACGGGCGGGCGCCCCTGCTCGATAGTCGAGGTGGACATCGGAAGCCGCCTCGACGTCTCCGTGGTCCGTCCGCGGGTCACCGACCGCGACGAACGACTCTCCAGCGAACTCGTCACGGACGCCGAGACGGCCAGCCACGTCCGGTTCATCGACGACCTGATTGCCGACAACGAGTCGGTCCTGGTGTTCGTCAACACACGCCAGACTGCGGAGGCCCTGGGCTCGCGGTTCAAGGAACTCGGGACGAACCTCGGGGTGCATCACGGCTCGCTCTCGAAGGACGCGCGCATCGAGGTCGAGGACGGGTTCAAGACCGGCGAACTGGACGCGCTGCTGTGTACCTCGTCGATGGAACTGGGTATCGACGTGGGCCGGGTCGACCACGTCGTCCAGTACGGCAGCCCGCGGCAGGTGTCCAGACTCGTCCAGCGGGTCGGCCGCGCCGGCCACCGACGGGATCAGGTGTCCGCGGGGACCGTCGTCACGACCCACGCCGACGACACGCTCGAAGCGATGGCCATCGCCAGACAGGCCCGCGCGGGCGAGGTCGAGCCCGCCGGTATCCACGACGGGAGCCTCGACACCGTGGCCAACCAGATAGCCGGGCTGGTGATGGACACCGGCGAGATTCGGGCGATGCGGGCCTACGGGATACTCACCCGCGCGTACCCGTTCCGTGACCTTGCCGAGGCCCAGTTCAAGGCCGTCGTCCGCGAACTCGCCACCAACAACGTCGTCTGGCTGGACGAGGACCGCGACACCCTGGAGAAGCGCCGCGGGACCTGGCAGTACTTCTACCAGAACCTCTCGATGATTCCCGACGAAGCGACCTACGACGTGGAGGACGTGGCCTCCGGGACCCAGGTCGGGACGTTGGACGAGCGGTTCGTCGTCAACTTCGCGACGCCCGGCGAGGTGTTCGTCCAACGCGGGGAGATGTGGCGAATCACGACCATCGACGAGGAAGAGGAGACCGTTACCGTCTCGCCGATCGAGGACCCGGCAGGCGAGGTGCCCTCCTGGACCGGGTCGGAGATTCCGGTCCCGAAAGCCGTTGCTCAGGAGGTCGGGGAACTCCGGCGGGTCGCCGGGAGTCAGCTACAGGACGGCGCACCCGTCGACCCGGTGGCGAGTCACGTCGCCGCCCGCTACGACGCCGGCCCCGACACCGTCGCCGACGGCCTCTCGCAACTGGCGGGCCACGACGCTCCGATTCCGGACGAAGAGACGGTACTCGTGGAGTTCCACGGCCGGGAAGTCGTGGTCAATTCCTGCCAGGGACACAACATAAACGAGACGCTCGGGCGCGTGCTGTCGGCGCTGCTGGGCCAGCGGGCCGGCTCCTCCGTCGCGATGGAAGTCGACCCCTACCGCATCGAACTGGAGGTTCCGCGGGGGATTACCGCCGGCGACGTCGTCGACGTACTGGAGGAGACCGACCCCGACCACCTGCCGGCGCTGATCGACCTGAGTCTGAAAAACGCCGACGCCCTGAAGTTCAAGCTCGCGCAGGTCGCCACGAAGTTCGGCTCGCTGAAACGGTGGCGCGGCCGGGGCTCGACCGATTTCGGCCGCGACCGCCTGCTCGCGGCGCTCGAAGACACGCCGATGTACGAGGAGGCCCTGCGGGCGGTCCGCCACGAGGACCTCGCCGTCGAGGCGGCGGCACGGCTGCTCGCCGACCTCCAGTCGGGGCGGGTGGCTCTGGAGACGGTGGCCGAACACACGCCGATCGGGACCGGCGGCCGCTCCTCGGGCCGGGAGCTACTCTCACCGGAGAACGCCGACGCCTCCGTCATCCAGACGGTCCGCGAGCGCATCCAAAGTGACCGCGTTATCCTACTGTGTCTGCACTGTCAGGAGTGGGACCGCCGGCAGGAGGTCGGCCGCGTGCGCGACCAGCCCGAGTGCCCGGAGTGTGGTTCGACGCGAGTCGCCGCCCTCAATCCGTGGGCCGACGAGGTCGTGGCGGCCGTCCGGGCCGACGAGAAAGACGACGAGCAGGAGACGATGACCGAACGGGCCTACCGCTCGGGGTCGCTGGTCCAGACCCACGGCAAGCAGGCCGTCGTGGCGCTCGCTGCCCGCGGCGTCGGCCCGCACAACGCCGCCCGCATCATCAACCGCCTGCGGGAGGACGAAGACGAGTTCTACCGGGACATCCTCAGGCAGGAACGCGAGTATGCGCGGACACAGTCGTTCTGGGACTGATACGGTTTATTGTAGATTATTTCCGGATATCGCTGACCCCGGGGTCAGCGAATACCGGTAAATCGCTACAATAATCCGTATGAGCGAAGCCCTTGCTCTGCGAAAGATAGGTGACGCAGCGTCAGCTGGAACTGAGCCGACGGTTCGACGACGGGTGGCGAATCAAGAGTCTCGGAGGCGGAGCGCTTCGAAGCAGCTCGGAAGTAGAATCCACCTTTAACGGTCACCAGGAATTATAATGATTCGTTCAAACAGATTGTACAGTGGTGAGAGTATGAGTTCGACCGAAGACCAGAGAGACGAGGAGTACGGGGAAGCGAGAATCAACGACCGAGGGCGACTGACGATTCCGAAGGAACTGCGCGATGAACTACAACTCGATGCAGGGACGTCGTTTACCGTCGTGAGAGAAGGGAACGATATCCGACTCGTCCGTGACCTGCCGGAACTGCAGACGCTCTCCTCCGGGAAATCCAGAGACGAGTGGGGTGAAAATGCGTTCCGCGATGCGGGAGAGTCGACGTTCGGTGGCCGATGATGCGGGTGCTTCCGGATATAAATGCCCTGTCGATTCAGCTTGTCGACGACCACCCGGGACACGAGTACGTAGTGAATGAACTCGTGCCCGCGCTGGAAGGGGAGCGAACCCTCCTGATGTTCGGGTATCTACCGCTACGCGTGCAGTGGGTGCTGGAGGATATGGGATTTGGGACAGTCGCGGCGAGAAACGCGGTGAGTTCGCTACTGCAGTATCCAATGGAATCGACTACCGTCGATCAGCAGACAGTGCTCGACGCGTACGAGATAAGCGCCGAGAAGAACCATGACGTGTACGACTGTTTCTACATCGCTCTCGCCAGACAGGCGGACGCCGACAGACTCGTCACGACCGATAGGGATTTCGAGCAGCTCTGTGCCGACGAGCCGTTCGAGTACGCGAATCCGGTTCCGGAGACCGTTCTCTCGGAGTTTCACTCGGTCTCGACCTGACTCACCCGTCGTCAGCGTCGTCCTCAGGCCCGATACCGGTTTGCTCGTGAGGCAGCCCGGGTTCGCCGCGGGCCTGTCGGGCCGCCCAGCCCGCGACGCGGCGGGCCAGCAGGAGCGCGCACATCGCCGGGAGCGCGAGCGTCGCAACGACGAGCCCAACGCTGCCGGTGACGACCGGCGACCCGGGCGACGCCGCGTCGTACCCGACGGCGAGCACGACGGCACCGATGCCACCGACCACGAGATAGAGGCCGCGCGAGAGCACTGCACTGGGGTTCGGGAGCCGCGAGAGGGCGGCGGCCGGCAGGAGCCAGCCGGCCAGTCCCAGACCGAGCGATACCCAGCGCCAGCCCCGTCAGCACGACCGCCCAGCGCGGCGTCCGCTCCGGGCCAGAGTCGAAGGTTGCGTCCAGCTGCCCGTCGAGCAGGTCGGCCACCGCGTCGGAGACCAGCTGCTCGCCACACTCCGGACAGGTCGCTACCGGCCGGTCGAGGGCGGCGTCACAGGTCGGACAGTCCAGCGCGTCGAGCCCCTCGTCTCCCGGTCCGTGCGACCGCGCCGGGGCGGCCGACTCGCTCCCCTCGTCCATGGCCCGCCGTACAGCCCCCGGGGGCTTGATACTGACTCCCGGACACCGGTGTCGACGGCGGCCGCATCCGCCACGGCTAAATCAGGGCCGCCCGTCGGCTCGTCCATGCGACTGGAGGAGTACTGGGGTGTCGGCCCGAAGACGTCCGAGCTACTGACCGACGAGTTGGGCGTCGAGCGGGCCATCGCGGCCATCGAATCGGCTGATACGCGGACGCTCACCGCCGCGGGGCTCTCGCGGGGCCGGGCGACGCGTATCCTCCGGCGGGCGTCCGGGGCCGAGTCGATGGACCTGCTGGCCACCCGGGACACCCGCGACGTCTACAAGGAACTGCTGGATCTCGCCGAGGAGTACGCCGTCACCGACGACGCGGCCGACCGGGTCCGCGTGCTGACGCCGCTGCCGACCCGCGAACGGATGGACGCGCGGCTGGACGACGTGCTCGCCGCCAGGGACACGTGGGCCGCGCTCGACGACGGCGAGCAGCGGGCGATACTGGCGGCCTTTTCCGATCACGACGGCGGCGGCGAGCGGGCGGCCGTCGGGACCGCCCTGGCGCTGCAGGCCACCGGCGTCGACGACGGCGCCTTCGAGCGGGTCGCCGACCTCGACTCCGACGCGCTCGAGGACGCGCGGGCGGCACTCGCCGGGCTCGCGGGCGATGGCGACCGCCTGAGCGAGGGCGCCGACGGGGAACTCGACGCGCTGCGCGAGCGGCTGGGCCAGGTCGAGGACCTCGCCGCGAGCGCG